>NZ_JBWJVP010000051.1:0-62491 GCF_056339915.1 Blautia sp. ZXY-1-B12
CTTGATCTTAGGTGTAAATTCGGTACTGTCTGCATCTTTGACAGCAGCAAGTTTGTATACACCGCCGAATGCAGGATTATCGTTGGCGGTGATCAGCCGTGTTCCGACACCCCAGGAATTAATCTTGGCATCCTGAGCCTTCAGGCTCTCAATGAGATATTCGTCCAGATCGCTGGAAGCGGAAATAACTGCATCGTCAAATCCGGCAGCAGCAAGCATCTTATATGCTTCTTTGGAAAGGTAGGCAAGATCACCACTGTCGATACGGATACCGTATTTGGTAAGCGGAATACCTTCTTCGCGCATTTCCTCAAATACACGAATTGCATTTGGAACACCGGATTTCAGGACATCATAGGTATCTACCAGTAAGGTGCAGGCATTGGGATAAAGTTTGGCATAGGTTTTGAATGCGGTATATTCATCCGGGAAGCTCATGATCCAGCTGTGTGCGTGAGTTCCAAGGACCGGTACGTCGAACATTTTGCCTGTGAGAACACAGGAAGTACCGGCACATCCACCGATGACTGCGGCACGTGCGCCAAAGATACCTGCATCCGGTCCCTGGGCACGACGCAGACCAAATTCCATGATCGCATCACCTTTTGCAGCATAGCAAACACGGGCTGCTTTGGTAGCAATGAGGCTCTGGTGATTGATGATATTCAGGATTGCTGTCTCTACAAGCTGAGCTTCCATGATAGGTGCTACAACTTTGACAAGCGGTTCTCTTGGGAAGACAACTGTTCCCTCAGGAATTGCATAGATATCACCTGTGAAACGGAAGTTGCTTAAATATTCAAGGAAGTCCTCTTCAAAAGTATTCAGACTTCTGAGATATTCGATATCTTCATCTGTGAATTTAAGATTCTCAATATATTCAATCATCTGTTCCAGTCCGGCAGTGATGGCAAATGCACCTCCGCATGGATTGGTACGGTAAAACATATCGAAGATAACAGTCTGGTTTGTTGGGTTCTTAAAATAGCCCTGCATCATAGTAAGTTCATAAAGGTCTGTGAGCAGAGTAAGATTATTAGCTCTCATATATAGCTCTCCTTTTTGGTTAATAATAATATCTCATTATGAGAACAAAATTATTATTAAAATTTCCTCGTAAAAATATTTCCTGCTGTTTTAGAGTTCTGCGAAAGACATTATTATAAACAGCAATAAGTTTTTATTGATTATAGCATAATTTCACTCTGAGTACATAAAAAAAGTCCCGGAAATAGGCGGTATTTTCATGTTTTTGAAGAAAAATAAAAAAAATTAAAAAAATTTCAAAAAAGGGGTTGCATTTTCCGGAAGACTATTATATAATACCAATTGTCGCGAACGAAGTAGCGAAAACAAAACATAAAGGGCTATCGCCAAACGGTAAGGCAACGGACTCTGACTCCGTCAGTTCAAGGTTCGAATCCTTGTAGCCCTGCTAAATGAGACATCTCGGTATGAGGTGTCTTTTTTTTGTGTGACTTGAAGGAGTGTGGGTCTTTTTCCTTTTTTATTGAAAAATTTTGTAACCTATGTATAATTTTTTCGACTTATATAATAAGAAGATGATATCCTGCAGGAATAATCATATCTTATTGAAACAATAAAAGGAGAAATGCGGTGGAGGATATAAAAATTATCGAGTTGTTTTTTAACAGAGATGAAACGACAATTCAGGAGTTAAGCAATAAGTATTCGGGTTATTGTTATAAAATTGTATGGAATCTTTTAAATAATCATGAGGATGTGGAAGAATGTTTAAATGATACGTGGCTTGCTGCGTGGGAATATATACCACCCAGGAGGCCGTCTGTATTATCTGCATATGTTGGAAAAATTGCACGAGGATTTGCAATTGATTGTTTTCGTAAAAAGCAGGCTGCGAAGCGCATGGATGGGCATGTTGCTGACGTTTGTGGTGAAATGGATGAATTAAGCTTTTCTTATGTAGTGGATGAAAAAATCGCGGAAAAAGAACTGATAAAAATCATAGAAAATTTTCTGAGAAAACTGTCAGATTCAGACAGGGATATTTTTATCAGGCGTTATTGGTATCTGGATTCCATAAAGGATATTGCGAAAAGACATGGCGTATCCCAAGGGTGTATTAAAACAAATTTATGCCGTAATCGAAAAAAACTATATCGTATTTTGAAACGTGAGGTGTTGATATGAAAAAATACTTAGACTTTTCACAAGAGTTTGGAAAGGTTGATGAAGAACTGATAGCAGAAGCAGGAAAACCATGGACAATAAAGAGAGGCGATATTTTCAGGCTGTACAGGCGAAAAATCGGTCAGGCAGCAGCAATCCTTTTGGCTTTTATCACAGTGGCTGGTAATTCGCATGTTCAGGCGGCAGTTAAAGAATTTACTACAAAAATAGGAGAGCTGATGGGATTTTCCAAAGATTTGTCTGCCTATACAGAAGTGATAAATCAGGTACAGACAAAGAGTGGGATATCATTAACAATCAACGAAGTAATTTTGGATAATTATAGTTTGATTGTATCAGTAAAACCTGACTATGAAGAAAAAAAGAAAGAATCTCTATATTTATGGATTAATGATGAAAAAACATTGATTAATGGTAAGCGATATCAGAGTTTTAGCAGCACGACAAGGCTAATGGATTTGGACTCTTATACAAAATATGAGATGGATACAGAAATGGTTCTGATGCAGGAGTATGATGGTGTGGAACTGCCAGCTGGAGAAACAGAGATACATCTTGTTTTGGATGTGGGAAGTAGCGCGCCAATTTCTGAGAAAAATCGTTCTGAGAATATTACGGAGTTTGTTTATGACTTTACTATTACAGCAGAGCAATTAAAAGAGCAGACGATACGAAAGAAAATGAATATGGAAATTTCAGGTGGAGATGGAGGTAATCTGATTTTAAAGGAACTTGCGATGAACGATTTACATTCCAGGATTACGGCACTTGGGGTGACTCCGGATGATAAATGGCTTAATGAATATGAATTGAAACTGAAAGGCACAGATAGTTTTGGCAATCCAGTGAGTTTTGAAGGTGCAGGATTTGGACCGGAAAATGAATTGAGGTTCGAAACCAGTGTTTTTGGTGACTATGAAGAAGGCGATGTAGTTGATGAGGATAACTTCCAGATGTCGCTGCCAGACAAAAACTGTCAATATCTCGATTTACAATTGTATCAGAGAAAAATCCGGTGGGATTTACAATCAGCAGAACAACTGGATGATGAATATTATGTACAGGAAAAAACTGATTCTGACGAGATATATTCAAAAGAAAATAATTATGGATGGGAACCGGTTGGGGAGAAGTTTCGAATCCAAATAGATGAAGATTTAGATATTGCTGATAAAATTATTGGTGGTGCTGGTGAACCAACATATATAGATCTTAAGTAACCATTCAGCAGTCTATTATCTTGCAAGGATGCTGAACAGTTACTAAAAGATAGGTAGTGTAAAATAGTTTGTATTTTTTATGGCAGTTGCAAAGGAACAAATTCGACAGATCATCTCAGAAAACAACAGTAATAGCGTTGCAGATATATACACGCTTCTGAAAGAAAGTTTCAAGGATATCTTGCAGGAGCTGATATTGGATCACATAAAAATTCAGCAAATATTTTTGTCACAGGTGAAACTATGGAAAAAATGGGGATTTTTAGTTGTAAGGAGCTTATCTGGTAATTGAGAAAAGTATATCCATGGTAAAAAATCGAAATAAAGAATCTGATGAAGAAAACAACTATGTATCTCTGGAAGGTAGCACTAAGAATCAAAAGGCAAGAACGATAGAACTGAATAAAGAAGCAAAATATATCTTACAGAAAATAAAATACAGTCGGGACAGCAGTCTGCCAGATGAATTTATAGTGACCACAAAAACGGGAAAGATTAATACAGCTTCTAATTTAGAACACCGCATGAAAGTTATTATGAAAAATGCAGAATTACAGGGAGTTAAAGGTGGATTGCATATTTTCAGAAAAACATTTGCAACCAGAATGTATGAAAGTGGTGCACGAGTAGAGGAGATAGCTGCCTATATTGGTGATCTTGAGTCAACAACTCAAAAATATTATATTGCTATCCGTAAAAAGGTAGTTTCAAATGGAGAGGTACGACAGGTTGTTAAACTTCCCGGAATAAAAGAAGAGACAACTGTAGCGTAAAAGATTTGCTCAGCATAGGAGCTTTTGTCGAAATGTTTTTTCGAGGGAAACTTGCTGAAAATAGATGCTTGTGGTAACATAAAAATAGAAGAAGTAGAAGACATGCTTGCGGGAGATGATGATTATGGAACGGCAAACAGATATAGCCCAGACAATAGAACTGGCGGCAGACAGAGCACGATATGATGAATGTGCGAAAAAATTGCTGACGTATAAAGCAGTTATTGCCTGGATTTTGAAGTCTTGTACAAAAGAGTTTTCGCAGTATAGCGTAAAATTTATCTGCGATAATTGTCTGAATGAAAATGTGGAGTTATCGGAACATGCAGTCCATCAGGATCAGCTGAATCGTGATGAAAGACTAAATGGCGATAAACGTTTGGATGGTTTAAACACAGAGGCAAATGCTGTCAAAGACCAGACAGTGTATTATGATATTCGTTTTAAAGCAACCCTGCCAGAGAGCAAAGAGCCGGTACAGCTTATTATAAATCTGGAGATTCAGTTAAATGATACACCGGGATATCCACTGGTAACAAGAGGTTTCTACTATTGTGCCAGAATGATTTCAGAGCAGTATGGAACGGTCTTTACAGATGAACATTATGAGAAGATACAGAAGGTATATAGTATCTGGATATGTCCTGATCCGGCGAAGAAAAGGAAGAATGGAATATTCAGATATCATACCGTTGAAGATTCTGTTCGTGGTAACTCGTTTGTGAAATCAGAAGCATATGACCTTATGGAAGTTGTCATACTTAATCTTGGTGATGCGGATGAAAGCAGTGATCTGGAAATTCTGGATTTGTTAAATGTGCTGTTTTCAACAACTGCAACACCAGAAGAAAAGAAGAAACGTTTAAATGATGAGTTTGATATTGCAATGACAGCAGAGTTTGAAAGTGAGGTGCGTGATATGTGTAATTTAAGTAAAGCACTTGTTGAGCAGGGCATTGAACAAGGCATTGAACGGGGAATCGAACAAGGTATTGGAAAAGGAATCGAACAGAAAAATTTATCATTGGCAAAAATGATGATTGAAGGTAACGAACCAATAGATAAGATTGCGAAATATACAGGATATGGAATTGACAGAATCAAGGAAATTGCAGAACAGATGAAAACACCTGTATCAGTATAAGAAATCTTATAGGTCAATTTATAGGTCAATTTAAAAAATTATAAGGCGAGGAAGCCTGAATTTACAGGGATTCTGACGCATGTTCTGACGGACTCTGACTCCGTCAGTTCAAGGTTCGAATCCTTGTAGCCCTGCTACATGAGGCACCTCGGTATGAGGTGCTTTTTTGTGCTATAAGAGAAACTGAAATTTTTTGGAAGTGAAAGGTAAGATTAAGATGGAAAATTCGGGTAAAAAATATCAGATAGATACAGAAGAAAATAAAATGTTCTTAGGTGAATTGCAGAAAAATCTTTTAAATTTTGGAAAAGGATTTTTATCACCGGGAGGAAGTGCTTATTTCCTTGGGGATGATGGAACACCATGGAAAGACAGAAACAGAGAAACATGGATCACATGCCGTATGGTTCATGTATATAGTATGGGAATCATGCTTGGGGATAAAGAAAGTCCGGCACTGGTCCATGGTGCTGTACATGGATTACTGGAAGAACTGAAAGATCGTGAAAATGGAGGATGGTATCCGGGAATTACACCGGATAATAAATTCCTGCCAGATAAACAGTGTTATGCTCATGCATTTGTTCTTCTGGCTGCTTCTTCTGCTTTGCTGGCAGGAGAAAAAGATGCAGAAACTCTGCTTAAAGATGCATTGGAATTATTTGATAAACGGTTCTGGGATGAGAAACAGGGACTTACTTATGATACCTGGAATACAGAATTTACAGTTCTTGATGATTATCGCGGTCTTAACGCAAATATGCATACAGTAGAAGCGTTTCTGGCAGTAGCAGATGCAATAAAAGAAGAAAAGTACAGAATACGTGCAGGAAGAATTATAGATCATGTTATTGGATGGGCAAGCGCAAATGACTGGAGAATACCTGAACATTTTACAAAGGAATGGAAAGCTGATCTTGATTGCAATAAGGAATGTCCTGCTGATCGTTTTAAACCTTATGGAGCAACACCGGGCCATGGAATTGAGTGGGCCAGATTGATCGTGCAGTGGGCATATTCTTCTTATAAAGATACCCCTGATTCTGCAGAAGTATATTTAAAAGCTGCAGAGAAACTCTACAACAGAGCAGTTGAAGATTCCTGGAATGTGGATGGAAATCCTGGAATTGTGTATACGACTGACTGGGATGGAAAACCTGTTGTTCATGACAGAATGCATTGGACATTGGCAGAGGCAATCAATACATCAGCAGTCTTATGTCATATAACTCATAAGCAGAAATATGCAAAAGATTATGAAGAGTTTATGAGATACCTGGATGATAAGGTATTGGATCATAAAAATGGTTCCTGGTTTCATCAGTTAGATGAAAATAATAATGTGATAGGAACAGTATGGCCGGGAAAATCAGATGTATATCATGCTTTTCAGTCAACCTGGATCCCATATGGAACACCATATATATCAATTGCTTCAGATGTAAAACAGTATATGGAAGTATGCCATCAATAAAGTAAGTGTTTATTTGTACCCGGCGTACAAGATTTCTGTAAAATGCAGCCAGAACCTGACGGAACAAGGTTCTGGCTGCATTTTACTTCAGGATGATAAAAAGAATGATGTGGGTAACTATTTTTTAATCTCCGGCTGGAATTCTTTTACATCTTTGGCAATCTCGCCGCTTAACAGGAGCATGCAGATCAGGTTCGGGATAGCCATCAGTGCGTTGGCGATATCGGAGAAGTTCCATACCAGAGCTCCGGGACCACCGGAAACCATGGCTGTGGCAACACCGACGATATTTCCGGTACCGATGGTGGCTGCCAGTGCGGTTGTCAGTGCGGAAAAAGGAGATACATCTCCCTGTCCGCGGCTCTTGGTGCGGGCTTCCTTGCTGAGTGTGCTTTTCAGTGCATAGCCAAGGTTACGCCATGTAAGAAATCTGGTGCGCACAGTCAGGAAGATACCGGTTCCGACCAACAGGATCAGCATCACCGGTCCCCAGACAAAGTCATCAATTCTGGTAACAATTTCTTTATAAAATACTTCGAAGATTTACAGAGCTGAATATCCGTAGCTGCTGACAATGGCATCGATTTTTTGCTGCCTCTGACACATTGGACATTTTGTAGATGAATAGGAATGATAGTCCGGTATATCTTTGGTGTTAAAAATAGAATATACAGGGAGAGAAGCCACGCTGTCTACTCTGCTGAATATGGCTGCGATACCTCTGATAGTGCCTCCGTAATACAGAATGCTCTCGATTGCTTTGGACAAAGTAGAGCCTGTGGTAATCGAACCATTGAGGATCAGTACATTTTTGCCCTTGATCATTGGCTGAAAATTATCACGGAAGATAATCTGTCCGGAATTGCTGGATTCAGGAGTAATCACGTAGATCGTCTGATGAGCATTCAGGGAAAAAATGCCGGCTTTGGTAAGTTCTTCAGAAAGATATGCGCCAATTACTTCCAGTCCGTCCATACAGATAATGGTATCAACAGGAGTAGATACTTCATAATTAGCAGCCAGTTCGTGAGCAATATTCTGTGCTTCGGCAGTTCTGGATTTCATAGTTGTAAGATCCAGATAGTGAGTGATATGTGACTGAGATGTGACGAAATGTCCGGGAATTACCTTCAGCTGAATGCGGCTGTCACCACGGGCGTAGATTTTTGTCATGTTTTCCAGATTCATAAGAATACCTCCCTCGTTGAAAAAAAACGTGTAACTGTTCAGTAGCTTTGCGGTTAGCAGACCATTGAACAGTTATAAATCAGTACACTAGAGTGTGTCTGAAAAATCATTCCCGCAATCTGCACGCCCCACTTTGCGGGATATTTCACCCAAATTCAGTTGCCGTAGCCCGCTACGGCGCCCTCATCCGGGCAAAATATACCACAAATTGTGACGCACATCTTGCAGAAAGCCTTTTTCAGACACGCTCTAATCTTGTAAAACATTGTAGCATTGTTTTGCCGAAAAATAAATAATATTGTACAAAATCAATAAAAAATTATGCGATATGTATGAAGATTGTTAATAAAATACCAAAAAACATATAACGATGATCCCCTGGTGCGTTGATGGAAGTATTATTTACGAGGGTTGCTATAGATTGGTTGTGAGTTATGGAGAATGGAATAAACAGTGATGGGTGTGGAAATGGGAAACAGAAGAGAATATTCTATAGAAGTAATATATGTGAAATGATATAATGATTTTCAGTCTATTATTGACTGTCAGAAAAAGAGAAAAGATGAGATAAAAAATGTATACAGCAGAACGAATAGAAGAATTGGATGAAAATAGGAGCCTGATAAAAGTGACAGATTAACAGCCTGATATTTTGACTGCGAAAAGTGAATAATCATAAGAAAATCTTAAGAATTTGTCCCTTTCATATTAAGATGCTTCGATTATTCTAATAGCAGAAACACAAAATAAGAAGCCGGAGTGTCTGTAATGAGAGATTTCAGACAGGCATTTCGGATGATGAGGGAGGTGTGTAAAGTGGCGAATATTCTGGTCTGTGATGATGATAAAGACATTGTAGAGGCAATCAGTATTTATCTGGAGCAGGAAGGCTATACGGTCCTGAAGGCATACGACGGTGTGGAGGCGATTAACGTATTGCGCAGTCAGCCGGTGGATCTGCTGATCATAGATATTATGATGCCGAAGTTGGATGGCATCCGGGCTACTTTGAAGATAAGGGAAGAGAATCCTCTTCCGATCATTATTCTTTCTGCAAAATCAGAAGATGCAGATAAGATCCTTGGATTAAATGTAGGAGCAGATGATTATGTGACAAAACCTTTTAATCCGCTGGAACTGGTGGCGAGGGTGAAATCACAGCTTCGCAGATATACAAGGCTGGGAGCAGCAATACCTGTGGAGAATGCTCATATCTACGAGACAGGAGGTCTGAGTATAAACGATGATCTGAAGGAAGTCAGGGTAGACGGTGATGTGGTAAAGCTGACACCTATTGAGTACAATATCCTGTTTCTTCTGATGAAGAATCAGGGAAGGGTATTTTCTATTAATCAGATTTATGAAAATATCTGGAATGAGGAAGCAGTTGCTGCAGATAATACGGTGGCAGTGCATATCCGGCATATCAGAGAAAAAATTGAGATTAATCCAAGGGAGCCAAGATACCTGAAGGTTGTGTGGGGACTTGGATATAAGGTGGAAAAAATTTAACCAAATCAAGTAAGTCCCCTGCTTCAATTGCGAAAAGCAATAAGCAGTGGGTGGGGACTTGCTTGTATCAGGAGGTGTGCAAGCACATTCTGATAAACTGTGAAGCAGTTATTTGGTTATGAGCAAGTAGCAAAGCGGATTGCGAATATCCGCTTGACAAAGCAATAAATTAAATAAAAAAGGAAAGGGACAAACATTATGAAGGGAAAAGGATACAGAAGCAGTTCTGTCAAGGCAATCTGGATCGTGATCGCGCATCTGGCAGCAGTTGCAGCAGCAGTCTGTGTAGCTATGTTTGTGATGATCTATCAGACTGGAATCCGCCTGGATGACAGAGGCAAAAGTTACACAGAATCAGAAGCATTTGAGAAACAGGTCAGCAACAGAGGATCAGATATTCTGGTCAGTCTGGCAGCGCAGGATGACATTAACTATCTGAAAAATGCTGGTTCATCGGCAGTGATCGATCTGGCAGAATTTGAGGAAAAAGGAAACACCCGTGATTCCATCAGAGACCTTTCTCTGAAAAATACTTCCGGGCTTGCGTACTCTGTAAGTGATCTTCTGGAGTGGGGAAAAGACTGGGAGGCAAACTATTATGAAGGTGTTTATGACGAAGATTCACAGGTCATAAGATGTGAATCTTCTGACGGAACCAGCCACTATTTTTATCGGACTGACTTTAAAAAGATGGTGGCAGATGGAACACTGAAAATTAATTACAATACAGATTTTCTTGAAGAAGATGATTTCGAATCAAAGACCGAGTCCGAGAAACTGGATACCGTAGCAGATGAACTTTATTACAGATATACCTCACAATCAGAGAATATCGGCAACGTTACGGATACCAGAACAAACACAGAATATCCGGGATGTTTTTTCGTAGAACTGAGTCAGCTGGACGAGAAATTTGCACCACAGGGAGCTGAGAATATCCTGGATGCGGTAAACAAAAGCACGGAATGGAATGGGAGACTGGAGGATGCATATAAGGAGTTATTCACACTTCTGGACTGCATCCGTGCCATACAGTCAGATGAACAGTTCAATGATTATGAAACATCACTGGCATCCGTCTTTCACAGCGTGGGAGACTATACCGAAGGGAGTACCAACCTCACATATCTTTTCGCAGATAAAGAAACACAGACAATCTATACAAATAAAAAAGCGTACAGCAGTTACGCACAGCTGGAGCAGAACCTTGAGAAAATATTTAAGGAAAAAGCATATGCAGTTGTTTACCCGGAATTAAGTGAGTGTGTTACAAATATTCCGGATGCAGATCTGCAGGTGTGGAATCATACCATTGATCAGAGCTTTGACACAAAGGATTTTGTGTTTGCAGTTTCGGTTGATACGAAATTTTCTGTGGCAGATTCCATGGCTGATGAGGCAGAGAACTATGAGACATATTCAAAGCTTATGTTTCCGATGCTGGCAGGAGCAATCTTCGGAAGTGTGCTCTGGCTGATCGGTATGGTGTGGCTGACTGTGACAGCAGGAAGGAAACCGAAGGATGAAGAAATCCATCTGAATGGATTTGACAGATGGTATACAGAAATTGCGGCAGGAGCAGTGATCGGTATATGGCTGGCAGGAACGATCATATCGGGAACGTTGATCGCCAACTCATCATTGGGTTACAGTCATGCAGTGGTGACAGTGATTGTTACCTGTCTCATATGTGGGACTTATACAATGGCATGGTTCCTGATCGGATATCTCAGTCTGGTAAGAAGAATAAAAGCAGGAACCTTATGGAAAAACAGTCTGATTAGAACAGTTCTGAAATGGATTGGAAAATGCAGTGGGAAGCTTTCCGATTTTGCCAGAGCTTTTTCCAGAAATACAGCAGAAAAAATAAAAGTTCTGCTTGTGGGAGGAGCATTTTTATTCTTGCAGTTCCTGATCATTGGTTGCGGATTCACAGGTGCAGGAGTATTCCTGATAATATTACTGATCGTAGATGCGGCTGCGGTGATTTTTATCATCAGAAAAGCGGATGGGCTGGATCTTATTATGGATGGTCTGAAGAAAATAAGCGATGGAGAACTGCAATATAAGATCAAAACAGATACACTTACAGGAAAACAGAAGGTGATGGCAGAATATATCAACAATATTGGCAGTGGTCTGGATGCTGCTGTGGAGAACAGCCTGAAAAAGGAAAGAATGCAGACAGAGCTGATCACAAATGTTTCCCATGATCTGAAAACACCTTTGACTTCCATTATTAATTATGTAGATTTGATGAAACGTGAGAACCCGACAGATCCGAAAATACAGGAATATCTTCGCATCCTGGATGAGAAATCCCAGAGACTGAAGGTGCTCACAGAGGATGTGGTAGAGGCATCCAAGGCAAGCACCGGAAACATCAAACTGGAGATGAATGATATTGATTTTGTGGAAATGGTGCAGCAGGTGATCGGAGAATTTGAAGAGAAATTCCAGGAGAAGAACCTGACTATGATGGTACATTTCACAGACGAACCGTCCATTATCTACGCAGATGGTCAGAGAATGTGGCGTGTTCTGGAAAACGTATTCGGCAATGTTGTGAAGTACGCAATGGAAGGCACCAGAGTTTATGCAGAGATCAGCAACAGAAATAAAAAAGTAACCTTTTCTCTGAAAAATATTTCAGCACAGCCTTTGAATATCTCTGCAGATGAACTGACAGAACGATTTATCAGAGGAGATGTGGCGAGAAATACAGAAGGAAGTGGACTGGGTCTTTCTATTGCAAAGAGCCTGACAGAGCTGCAGGGCGGTGAGTTTAAGCTGTATCTGGATGGGGATCTGTTTAAGGTGATGATTACATTTGCGGCGAAAAAATAAAAGTAAGGGAAATATATTGGAAAAATTCTCTGGTAAATATAGGATGTGTCTGATAAAATAAATATAATAGCAGATTTAAAGTGTGGGAAAATATACAGAATAGTTTGTAGATGTAAGTTATAGTATCGACATATTTATAACAGGGAGGTTTTTACATGAAGGTATTAAATTATGGTTCATTGAACGTGGATTATGTATATTCTGTGGATCACATTATTGTAGGAGGAGAAACACAGCACTCCTCCAAGTTGGAGGTTTTCAGTGGGGGAAAGGGACTGAATCAGTCTATAGCTCTGGCGAAGGCGGGCGTGCCGGTTTATCATGCGGGAATTGTAGGATCAGATGGGGATATTCTTCTGGATGCATGTAAGGAAGCGGGAGTGAATACCAAATATATCCGCAGACTGCCGGTTAAGGGTGGACATACCATGATCCAGGTAGATAAGAATGCACAGAACTGTATCATTCTTTATGGCGGAACAAATCAGATGCAGACCAGGGAATTTGTAGACGAAGTGCTTGCAGATTTTGGTGAGGGAGATTATCTGCTTCTCCAGAATGAAATCAATATGCTGGATTATATTATTGATCAGGCATATGAGAAAAAAATGAAGATTATCATGAATCCATCTCCATTTGATGATAAGCTGAACACCTGTGATTTGGGTAAAATATATCTGTTTTTGCTGAATGAAATTGAAGGTGAGCAGATTACAGGATACAAGGATAAGGATCAGATCCTGTATGCCATGGCAGAGAAATTTCCGAATGCCCGTTTTGTGCTGACACTGGGCAGCGACGGAGCTGTTTATTATGACGGAAAGGAAAAAGTCTTCCAGGATATCTTCGAGGTAAAAGCTGTGGATACCACAGCCGCAGGTGATACGTTTACCGGATATTTCATTGCAGCAGTTATTGAAGACAGAAGTGTTCAGGAGGCTCTGAGGATGGCTGCCAAGGCTTCTTCCATTGCAGTCTCCAGACCGGGGGCAACTCCTTCCATCCCGGCAATGGATGAAGTGAAAGGAAAACTGGGGATGCAGGATTTTAATAAAACAGAATAAGAAAAGAACAGAACAGGCAGATGCTGGATATGCAGCTGTCTGTTTTCTTTATTTTGTCGAAAGATTATAGCAATTCCATAAAATAATGCAATCGAGACAGTTCAGCAGAGTGCGAAGGACAAGGAAGATACCTGCAGTCGTGCTGACGCACGGCAAAGATATCTGACGCAGGACTTCACACTATGATGGACTGAATTGTTTGCAGTAATTTATAGAATTGCTATAGGCTTATGGTTTGCTATGCCTGAGAGTATAATAAAAACTATATTTTCGAATTATTTACAGATAAATATTCTTGGCAGTTCTGCAAAAAAATTCCAGTTTATATAACGATTTGTAAAAAATATGGGTTAGTAAATGATATTGACATTATGGCATATATACCATAAAATAAAAGAGGTATTGGATGAAAAATTTTAAAATGATTTTTTATGAGGCGATAACTGGGGAATGTCCTATAGAAGAGTTTCAGGACTCTCTTGATAAGAAAATGCGTGTAAAGTTAATAGGAATGCTGGAAATTCCGGAAGAAAAGGGAAATATGCTAAGAGAACCCTACAGTAAATCTCTGGGAGAAGGAATTTTCAAATTAAGATGTGAATTTGAGAATGATATCACAAGAGTTTTATATTTTTTATTTATGAGAGAAAGACAATATTGACAGATGGTTTTATAAACAAGACCAGAAAAATACCAATAGAACAAATTCAGACAACAAAAGTAAGGTGAAAAGATTTTTTAGAAAGGATGGAGCAGAATGAAAACGTTTAAAGACTATAAAAAGCAGCAAATGCAGGATACGGAATTGGGCAGGGAATATGAAGCAATCCAGCCGGAGATGGACGTAATCAGGGCTATTGTTAATGCAAGGACTTCTCAGAATCTGACACAAAATGAACTGGCCAAAAGAACTGGAATTAATCAGGCAGATATCAGTAAACTGGAAAATGGAACGAGAAATCCATCTATAAATCTTTTAAAACGTCTGGCAGAAGGAATGGGAATGAATCTTAAGATCGAATTTGTTCCAAAGCAAAAGATATAAAAATGCGTTTATATGACTTTTAGATAACAGAAGCGAATTATATTAAAAAATCATAGCGACATAAGAAAAGAGGACATAAAAAATGAATTACAGTTTTAACAGCAGAGTCAGATACAGTGAGACAGGTGAGAACGGAAAACTGACATTACCAGGGGTCTTGAATTATTTTCAGGATTGCTGTACATTTCATGCGGAATCAGTCGGGCTTGGAGGAGACGTGCTGAAGGCAAGAGACAGAGCGTGGGTTCTTTCTTCCTGGCAGGTGATAGTGGAGGAATATCCTGCTATGGGAACGGAAATCAGGATCACGACAGCACCTTATGATTTCAAAGGATTCATGGGTATGCGTAATTTCACCATAGAGACAATGGATGGGAAGAAGCTTGCCTGGGCGAACTCCAACTGGACACATCTGGCCATCAGTACAGGAATTCCGGCGAGACTGACACCTGCAGATACAGACAATTACATACTCGGTGAAAAGCTGGAAATGGCTTATGCACCGAGGAAAATCAAACTTCCGGATGACATGATTTCGCAGGAATCCTTCACAGTGCAGAAGCATCATCTTGATACCAATCATCATGTAAACAACTGTCAGTATATCTGTATGGCAGAAGATTTCCTGCCGGAAGATCTCAAAGTATACCAGATGCGTGCAGAGTATAAGATGCAGGCAAAGCTTGGGGATATAATCTGTCCGAAAGCAAAAACAGAAACGGGAAAAGTGATTGTATCGCTTGATGATACAGACGGAAAAGCATACGCAATTATAGAATTTCAGCAAAAATAACGGTAAAAATCCTCCGGACAGGATGAATAGCAGGACAGAATTGACAAATATATTTCTGAAACAAGAAGTGGTTTTGTGAGAGATTTTTCTGAGAAATTGTTTACAAACCACATAAAACAATATATAATGCACTTGTAAACAACAAGAAACAACGTATTGCTAAAAATAAACAACATAAAACCACAAAGAGCGGAGGAAATATATATTATGAAAATTTTGGAATCTAAATTCGTACAGGGATTTATCAAAATGGCAAATGATGGTTATCTTCAGGGATGGCATGAGAGAAACGGCGGAAACTTAAGCTATCGTCTGAAACCGGAGGAAGTAGAGATGATCCGCCCCCGTCTGAATACACCTGGAGAATGGACACCGATCGGGGTAGAGGTTCCTGGTCTGGCAGGGGAGTTTTTCCTTGTAACAGGAAGCGGTAAATATTTCAGAAATATTATCGTGGATCCCGAAGTATGTCTTGCAATCATTGAACTGGATGAGACAGGAACAAATTACAGAATCCGCTGGGGCCTGGTTGAGGGCGGCAGACCTACCAGTGAGCTTCCGACTCATCTGATGAATCATGAAGTGAAGAAGAAACTGACAAACGGAAAACATCGTGTTATTTATCATGCACATACGACAAATACAATTGCTCTGACATTTGTTCTGCCACTGGATGATAAGATCTTTACAAGAGAGTTATGGGAATCTGCTACAGAGTGTCCGGTTGTATTCCCGGACGGCGTAGGTGTTGTCGGCTGGATGGTACCGGGTGGAAGAGAAATTGCCATAAGAACAGCAGAATTAATGAAGAAATATGATGTTGTTATCTGGGCACATCATGGAATGTTCTGCTCAGGTGAAGATTTTGACCTGACATTTGGTCTGCTCCATACGGTAGAAAAATCTGCAGAGATCCTGGTGAAGATTCTTTCTATGACTCCAAATAAACTTCAGACTATTACACCGGACAATTTCCGTTCACTTGCAAAAGATTTCAAGGTAAGTCTGCCTGAAGAGTTTCTGTATGAGAAACAGTAAAATAATCAACATACAAGTTGGTACATGTACCGTACAAGTGCTATAATACAGATATTAAGAGATTTTCCGGGTGGGATATGCAGAAAAAAGCCGGAACATCTGAAAGCTGTTGTAAAAGAATATCTGAAAAGCAAAAGGAGAGGTACGAATCATGCTGGAGAAATTAAAAGAGGAAGTTTACAAAGCAAACATGGATCTTCCAAAATACGGACTTGTTACATTTACATGGGGAAATGTAAGCGGAATCGACAGAGAATCAGGACTTTTTGTCATCAAACCAAGTGGAGTTGATTATGATCTGCTGACACCGGATGATATGGTTGTTGTAGACCTGAATGGAAATAAGGTAGAAGGAAAATACAATCCATCTTCTGATACAGCAACTCATGTAGAATTGTACAAAGCATTCCCGAATATCGGAGGAGTTGTACATACACATTCTTCATGGGCAACAAGCTGGGCACAGGCCGGAAGAGCAATCCCATGTTATGGAACCACACATGCAGATTATATTTATGGTGAAGTTCCATGCGCACGCTGCCTGGAAGGCAAGGAATTTGAAGAATATGAGAAAAATACAGGACTTCTGATCGTAGACCTGTTTAAGGACAAAGATTATGAAGCAGTACCTGCAGTACTTTGCAAAAATCATGGACCATTTGCATGGGGTAAGGATGCTCATGAAGCAGTACATAATGCAGTTGTTCTTGAGGAAGTTGCCAAGATGGCATCCCGCTGTGAGCTGATCAATCCACAGGTAAAACCTGCACCACAGGATCTGCAGGATAAGCACTACTTCAGAAAACATGGTGCAAATGCATATTATGGACAGGAAAATAAATAATTGCTGATCTGAAAATAAAAGATATGAACTTGTTAAAGATATAAAAAATCTCCCGGATAAGAGTAAGCGCTTCTCTTATCCGGGAGATTTTTTGTAGCAGAAGAAACAAGGAAAATTCTTCTGCCATATTGCAGAAAGTCCGGGCAATTTTCTGCAACTTTATCGAAGGAGGAGAACGTTTCAGGGCAGACCGTTAGCATGAATGCAAAAGATGTCATGATCCTTGAAAGATAATAACAGCCGAACTTTAATATTGTATGGTTCGTTTAATTTGCAGTAAACGGGACAGCAACATTTTATTTTGCACCTTAACAATTACATATATTTACCTTATAATGAACTCATAAGAAAATGCAAGAAATTAGGTTGATATACCGGAATAGTAACAGTAAGGATTTCAGACAACCGGAGGAAATGCATATGAAAGAGCAGCAGGAAAAAATAAGAGTATTAGATCCACATATAATACTGATATTATTTATATCAGCGTTTGTATTCGGCATAGGAATTCTGATGATTTTCCTGGAAAGAAAGGAAATAAGAACAGAGGGATATGAATTTATAATTTTTAGTGTGGAAATATTAATGTTGCTGTTAATCTTGTATTATATGAGAACTGTTGTGCTGAGCAGAGAAGGCTGTACGGTATCCTGGCTGTTTTGGAAGAGAAATTATAAATGGGAAGAGCTTGCTGTTATCAGAGAGGATGTCTGGTATACATATGGTAAGGGAGGGAGCATACGTTATCAGGGGATTGTATTTTCCAAATATGCAGTAAATAAGAAGAAAAAGAAATATACTACCAGGATGATCGTTGATGCGTTTCCGCTTTCAGATTGTTTTTACATTACTTTTGATGAACATGGCAATGTTTTTTCTTATAAATTAGAAAAAGGAAAAAAGCAAGTTATTAGAAAAATGTACGTAAATGTTCGTGAAAAAATGAAGGAATGGGGAGTGGAGGCAGAAAAAGGAGAGGGAATAAAAGAAGAAGAAAAACAAAGACAATATGATGAAATGATAGAATTGAGGAGGCAACAAAGAAAAAAAATTCAAAGCAAAGGAGCAGACTGTACAAATTTAAAAGAATATCAGCAAGAAGTAATAAAGATCAGAGATTTTTTGCAGATAACCATGGTAATACTTATTACGGTACTGCTTATTTGGACAGGGCTGTCTGCTGAAGAGGGAGAAAGAATTCCAATATTGATTCTTGAGTTTTTGATTGATGCACCATTATTGTTTTTCTCTTCAAAAGTCGTAACATTAAGTAAAGAAGGCTGCAAAATATCGTATCTGTTTTTCAAAAAAATGTATAAATGGGAAGAACTTGAAATTATACGTGAAGATTATTTTCCAAGTTTCCGAGACAGGAGAAGCAGAGGGATTGTTTTTTCTAAAAGAAAAAAGAATAAAGCAGGATATATATATACAACACGGGAAATTGTAGGATCAGGTCATATTTTAGAGTGTTTTTATATTGTTCTTGATGCAGATGGAAATATACATTTATATAAGCGTCTGGCAGCAAAGGATGGCAAAACAAAACTGAGAAAAGTAGCTGTAAATATTCCCCAAAAATTAGCGGAATGGGGAGTAGAAATGGAAAAAATGATGAAATATACAGGAGGAACTTATGATTTATAAGAAGATTGAAATTGCAGTAGACGGATATAAAGAAACTGCAGATTTATACACTTATTTTCTGGATAATTCCATTGAAATGCATATCAACAGAAAGCGTCCGGTAGTTGTGATCTGCCCGGGAGGCGGGTATGCTATGACTTCTGACAGAGAAGCAGAACCGATCGCCATGCAGTATCTGGTAAGGGGATATCATGCAGTGATCCTGCGCTATAGCGTAGAACCTGCCAGATATCCACTGGCACTCTTGCAGCTTGCGAAGTCTGTTGCTTTTTTAAGAAAAAATGCTGCAGAGTTTCATATTGATACGAATAAAATTGTTCTGCAGGGCTTTTCCGCAGGTGGTCATCTGGCAGCAAGTCTTGGCGTTTTCTGGAAGAAAGATTTTATTGCACAGACACTTGGGGTAACTTCTGATATGGTGAAACCAAATGGTATGATCTTAAGTTATCCGGTGATCACTTCCGGTGAGTTTGCACATACAGGTTCCTTTGAATGCTTGCTTGGAGAGGATTATAATGATCTTGATAAGAGAAAAGAACAGTCTCTGGAATTCCAGGTATCTAAAGATACACCAACCACATTCCTGTGGCATACAGTGACAGATGATTGTGTTCCTGTAGAGAATTCTCTGTTGTTCTTCAATGCGTTGCGCAAATTTGAAATTCCGGTAGAAATGCATCTTTATCCGGTTGGCGGACATGGTTTAAGTCTTGCAAACGAAGAGACAAGCCACGAAGACGGCGGCTGTGTACAGAAAGAGTGCCAGTCCTGGATGGAACTGGCGTGCAAGTGGATGCAGAATATATAATACACGATAAAGAATCTGTCTGAGTGTATGTGAAATCGAGTTGGAATAAAATACATTCTGATCTATAGTGAACAGTAACGTAAAATAAGATAATAAAAAATAATAAGGCGGCATTGTGCCGCCTTTATTATTTATGTTATACTGAAATATAAAGCTAATGTCAGAGGATGATGAAAGTATAGTATATTTTTAATTTTTTTAAAAAGATACTACCACAACAGAAATGGAGATTATATGATAGAGTTAGGAAAAAAACAGAAATTAACAGTAGTGAAGTCCGTAGATTTCGGTGTATATCTGGGTGAGGATATGCAGGCAGATGCAAAGAACCGTGTCCTTCTTCCGTCCAGACAGGTTCCGGAAGGAACAAAGGAAGGCGACAGCATTGAAGCATTTATCTACAAGGATTCTCAGGATCGTCTTATTGCAACAACAAAAGAACCGAAGCTTCAGGTAGGTCAGACAGCAGTTCTGAAAGTCTCTCAGGTAACAAGGATTGGTGCATTCCTTGACTGGGGACTGGAGAAAGACCTTCTGCTTCCATATCATGAGCAGACTCTGAAAGTAAGAGAGGGAGAAGATGTGCTGGTAGCACTCTATATTGACAAGAGCAGTCGTCTCTGCGCAACTATGAAGGTTTATCATTATCTTTCCACCAGAACTCCTTATGTAGTGGGAGATATGGTGAAGGGCCGTGTTTATGAGATCAGCGACAGATTCGGTGTATTTGTGGCAGTTGATGATAAATATTCTGCACTGATCCCTGCAAGAGAAGCCAAGGGAAAATACCGTCCGGGCAAGATCCTTGAGCTGCGTGTCAGCGAAGTAAAAGAAGACGGAAAAATGAACGTCACAGATCGTCAGAAAGCATATCTTCAGATCAATGAGGATGCGGAGAATGTCCTTGAAGTGATCAATGAATTTGCAGGTGTTCTTCCATTTGATGACAAGGCATCACCAGAAGTGATCCAGAGAGAATTTGGTCTGAGTAAGGGAGCGTTTAAACGTGCCATTGGCCATCTGATGAAGGAAGGCAAAGTAGAGATTAAGGACAAGAGAATCTACGCGAAATAGTAACAGACAAGCAAGTTCCCACCCAATGATTATTGCTTTTCGCAATTGAAGCATGGGACTTACCTGATTCAGTTAAATTTATAAAAATATGCTGCGATAAAATTGCAGATATTAGAACAGGAGAGAAATAGAGTTGGAGTTTACACATCTTCACGTCCATACAGAATACAGTCTGCTGGATGGTTCCAATAAGATAAAAGAATATGTAGCCCGTGTCAAAGAACTTGGCATGGACAGTGCGGCGATCACAGATCATGGAGTTATGTATGGTGTGATTGATTTTTATCGTGCAGCAAGAGCCGAGGGAATCAATCCGATTCTGGGATGTGAGGTTTATGTAGCCCCCGGCTCCCGATTTGACCGTGAAGCAGGAAGTGGCGAGGACAGATATTACCATCTGGTTCTTCTGGCAGAAAATAATCAGGGGTATGCCAACCTGATGAAGATAGTATCAAAGGGTTTCACAGAAGGATTCTATTATAAACCGCGAGTAGATCTTGCGGTATTAAAAGAGTACCATGAAGGGATTATTGCCTTAAGTGCCTGCCTTGCAGGTGAGGTTGCCAGATATCTTCAGAGAGGCATGTATGAGGATGCAAAGGCAGCAGCTCTTCGTTATCAGGATATTTTTGGCAAAGGGAATTTCTTCCTGGAATTACAGGATCATGGAATTCCTGCGCAGAGACTGGTAAATCAGGAACTTCTCCGTATGCACGAAGAAACAGGGATTGACCTTGTGGTAACCAATGATGTGCATTATACAAGGGCGGAGGATGCTGATCCTCATGATATTCTTCTCTGTCTGCAGACAAACAAGAAACTGGCAGATGAGGACAGAATGCGTTATGAGGGCGGCCAGTATTATGTGAAATCCCCGGAAGAAATGGCAGAACTTTTCCCATATGCTTTGGAGGCCCTGGAGAATACTCATAAGATTGCACAGAGATGTCATGTTGAGATTGAATTTGGCGTGACCAAGCTTCCAAGATTCGATGTGCCGGATGGTCTTACATCCTGGGAATATCTGAACAAGCTATGCTTCGAGGGACTGGAGGAACGTTATCAGCCGGTTACAGAGGAATTAAAAGCTCGTCTGAATTACGAATTATCTACTATAAAAAATATGGGCTACGTGGATTACTTCCTTATAGTATGGGATTTTATTAAATATGCCCGCGATCATGACATTATGGTAGGACCGGGACGTGGCTCTGCAGCGGGAAGTCTGGTTGCTTATACCTTGGGCATCACACAGCTTGATCCTATTCGCTATGATCTGCTCTTTGAGCGATTTCTGAATCCGGAACGAGTATCTATGCCTGATATTGACGTTGACTTCTGCTTCGAAAGAAGGCAGGAGGTTATTGAATATGTCCGCCGTAAATATGGGGATGATTGTGTGGTTCAGATCGTTACTTTTGGTACGCTGGCAGCCCGTGGTGTGATCCGGGATGTGGGCCGTGTACTGGATATGCCTTATGCACAGGTGGATTCCATTGCGAAAATGATCCCGCAGGAATTAAATATTACTATAGATAAAGCCCTTACTATGAACCCTGAGCTGAAAAAAGCATATGAAGAGCAGGATGAAATTCATTATCTGATCGATATGGCAAGACGTCTGGAGGGACTTCCCAGACATACCTCCATGCATGCGGCAGGTGTTGTTATCAGCCAGAAGGACGTATCAGAATATGTACCGCTTTCCAGAGCATCAGACGGGTCTATTGTCACTCAGTTTACTATGACAACACTGGAAGAATTGGGACTTTTAAAAATGGACTTCCTGGGACTTCGTACTCTGACTGTGATCCAGAATGCAGTAAAGCTGATCCAGAAGGATGCAGGAGTGACTTTGGATATGCAGAAGATTAATTATGATGATAAAAAGGTTTTGGATTCCCTTGGCACCGGTCGTTCTGATGGTGTATTTCAGCTTGAAAGTGCGGGAATGAAAAACTTCATGAAGGAACTGAAGCCTCAGAGTCTGGAAGATGTGATCGCAGGAATTTCTCTTTACCGCCCGGGCCCCATGGATTTTATCCCTCAGTATATCCGGGGCAAAAACCGTCCGGATACCATCCGTTACGACTGCCCTCAGCTGGAGCCGATCCTGAAGCCTACGTATGGGTGTATTGTCTATCAGGAGCAGGTTATGCAGATTGTTCGGAACCTGGCAGGTTATACTCTGGGCCGAAGCGACCTGGTACGTCGAGCAATGTCCAAAAAGAAGGCCTCTGTCATGGAAAAGGAGCGCCAGAACTTTGTTTACGGAAATGAAGCAGAGGGAGTTCCAGGCTGTATTGCAAATGGAATTGATGAGGCAACGGCAAATAAAATATATGATGAAATGATTGATTTCGCCAAATATGCCTTTAATAAGTCCCATGCAGCAGCCTATGCAGTTGTTTCCTACCAGACAGCCTATCTGAAGTACTATTATCCTGTAGAATTTATGGCTGCACTTATGACGTCGGTTATTGATTTTCCCAATAAGGTTGCAGAATATATTTTGGTCTGCAGACAGATGGGGATTAAGATCCTGCCGCCGGATGTGAACTGTGGAATGTACGGATTTTCTGTAGATAACGGTGCAATCCGATATGGCCTGTCCGCTATAAAGAGTGTGGGACGTCCGGTTATTGAAAGCCTGGTAAAAGAGAGGGACGAGAACGGACAATATCGTTCCCTGAAGGATTTTATGGAACGAAACTCTCCGCAGATGAATAAGCGAGCAGTAGAAAACTTTATCAAAGCAGGTGCGCTGGATTGCCTGGATGGTAACCGCCGCCAGAAAATGCTGGTTTATCAGAAGATTTCAGACAGTATCAGTCAGGATAAGAAGAATTCACTGGCAGGCCAGATGAGCCTTTTTGATCTGGTAAGCGAGGAGGACAAAAAAGAATTTGAAATCCGTATGCCCGATGTGGAGGAATTCGGAAAAGAGGAACTTCTGGGATATGAGAAGGAAGTTCTGGGAATCTACCTCAGTGGTCATCCTCTGGAAAATTACCGGGGAATGATGGAGAAAACCATTTCTGCGAAAACCTCTGATTTTCAGCAGGATGAAGAAACAAATCTTCCGAAAGTCATGGATGGTCAGAAAGTAATTATCGGTGGAATGATTACGGATAAAACCATCAAATATACAAAGAATAATAAGGTTATGGCATTCCTCACAGTGGAGGATCTGGTAGGAACAGTGGAGGTAGTTGTGTTCCCCAGAGATTATGAGAAAAGTCAGCAGTTCCTGAATGAAGAAGGCAGAGTATTTATTCAGGGCAGAGTATCTGCAGAGGACGATCGCGCCAGTAAACTGATCCTTGAAAAAATCCGTCCCTTTGACAATATGCCAAGGGAAATCTGGATACAGTTTGACAATAAAGAAAGCTACACACAGCAATCTCAGGAATTGCTTGCAGACCTCAGACGTTCACCGGGTGACAGTGCTGTTGTGATCTACCTGAAAGACGTAAAGGCCATAAAGAAGCTTCCGGTTGGATATCATGCACAAATTCAGGACTCATGGCTGAACTATATGTACGAAAAATATGGTAAAACCAATGTTAAAGTTGTAGAAAGAGGATTGAAAAACTTATAGAAATGCGCTAAACTATACCCGAATATGTGTATAGTAAAAATGAGATAGATTCAGAAGATGGAGGAAGAAAAGATGGCAGAAAACAAGATAAAAACCATTGGTGTCCTTACCAGCGGTGGTGACGCACCTGGAATGAATGCTGCAATTCGTGCAGTTGTCAGAAGAGGTTTAAGCAATGGATTAAATGTAAAAGGTATTCTGAAAGGATACAATGGTCTGTTAAACGAAGAGATTATTGACATGAGCGCAAAAGATGTATCTGATACAATCGAGCGTGGAGGTACAATCCTTTATACAGCACGTTGTGCAGAATTCCGTACAGAAGAAGGCCAGAAACGTGGAGCAGAGATCTGCAGAAAACATGGAATTGACGGACTTGTTGTCATCGGTGGTGACGGATTTTTCGCAGGTGCTCAGAAGCTTGCGAATCTCGGAATCAATACAATCGGTCTTCCCGGAACAATCGACCTTGACATTGCATGTACAGAATATACCATCGGATTTGATACAGCTGTAAACACAGCAATGGAAGCAATTGATAAAGTACGTGATACTTCCACTTCTCATGAGAGATGCAGTATCATCGAGGTTATGGGACGTGGTGCAGGATATATTGCTCTGTGGTGCGGTATTGCCAACGGTGCTGAGGACGTTCTGGTTCCTGAGAAATATGACTATGATGAGCAGAAGCTGATCAATAACATTATCGAGAGTCGTAAGAAAGGCAAAAAGCATCACATCATCATCAATGCAGAAGGTATCGGTCATTCTGAAGCAATGGCAAAACGTATCGAAGCTGCCACAGGTATCGAAACACGTGCTACAATCCTTGGACACATGCAGCGTGGTGGAAGCCCGACATGTAAAGACCGTGTATATGCATCTATGATGGGTGCTCTGGCTGTAGACCTTCTTATTGCAGGCAAGACATGCCGCGTTGTCGGATATCGTCACGGTGAATTCGTAGACTTCGATATCAATGAAGCACTTGCTATGCAGAAAGGTATCTCTGACTATCAGTGGGAAGTATGCCAGTCACTTTCTCATAACTATGATAAAAACAACAAATAACAAATGAATAAAAAGATGCAGTTATATAACAGACTGCATAAATTAAATACTGCTCAGATAATTACCCTCGGTTTTGCGGGAGTGATTATCTTAGGGGGATTACTTCTGTGGCTGCCGTTTTGTACGGCACCCGGATACCACACATCTTTTACAGATGCCATGTTTACCGCAACCACAAGTATATGTGTAACAGGGCTTGTGACAGTTGTTACGGCAACTCACTGGACTCTGGCAGGCAAGATTATTATTCTTGTCCTGATCCAGATCGGAGGTGTGGGACTGATTTCTCTGGGCAGTATTATTTTTATAAGTCTGAGAAAGAAAATATCGCTGAGGAACCGGCGTGTTATCCAGGAGTCCTATAATATGGACAGAATGGGTGGGATGGTCAGGCTGGTGAAGAAAGTTCTGATCTGTGTGTTTGGAGCAGAAGGAATCGGTGCAGTGTGTTATGCAGTTCGATTTATTCCGCAGTTTGGTCTGGCAAAAGGTCTGGGATATTCTGTTTTTACGGCAGTATCTGCATTCTGTAATGCTGGTATTGATCTGCTGGGAGAGGACAGCATGGCTCAGTATGTTGCTGATCCGATCGTAAACTTTACAAGTGTAGGACTGATCATTATGTCAGGTCTTGGGTTTGTGGTCTGGTGGGATATCTGGGATAAGATTAAACGAGTCATCAGAGGGAAACTTCCTGTGGGACGTATATTTAAAAATCTCCGTCTTCACAGTAAGATCGTGTTGATGATGACGCTGATACTTGTTGTGGGCGGTACAGTACTGATCTTTCTGTTTGATCATGGAAATCCGGAAAGTATTGGGACATATTCGCCGGAAACGAAGTGGATGGCATCTTTGTTCCAGTCAGTTACCACAAGAACAGCCGGATTTTTCACTGTAAGTCAGGAGAGATTTTCCAATGCAACTTATATGCTGTGCCTGATATTGATGTTGATCGGCGGTTCCCCTATGGGAACAGCAGGTGGAATTAAGACAACAACAGTTGCGGTCCTTCTGCTGAGTTTGAAATCCAATCTTCAGGGAAAACGGGATGTGGAAGTACACCACAGGAGAATCAGAGACAGCTACATCCGTTCTGCGATCGTAGTGACAGGTATGGTACTTACAGTACTTATTCTCATGAGTATGCTGTTGTGTGCAGCCATGCCGGAAGCACCTATAGAAGATGTTGTTTATGAAATTACATCTGCGGTTGCAACGGTAGGACTTAGCAGAGGGCTGACACCCTGCCTGAATACAGCAGGCAAATGGATCGTGATCCTGACTATGTATCTGGGAAGAATCGGTCCGCTGACTCTGGGAACTGCAGTGACTGTACGTGTACAGAAAATGCCGGCAGATTCACATCTGGCAGAAGAAGATATTATGATTGGATAGTAACGGTTCGGCAGTCAGGCGGATATTCGCAGAGGATAACGAATACATGTTCAGAAAGAGAAATGAGGAAGAAAATGAAGAACAAATCTTATGCAGTGATCGGTCTTGGGCAGTTCGGGATGACGGTAGCCCTTACTCTGGCAGAGGCGAACTGCGATGTACTTGCCATTGACGAGAAAGATGATAATGTGCAGGATATCGCAGAGAAAGTTTCCTATGCTGTCAAGGCAGATGTGCGTGATCCGGGAATTCTGGAATCGCTTGGAGTTCAGAACGTAGATGTTGCGGTCATCGCAGTAGCCGAGAATATGGAGGCCAGTATTACAGCAACGATGCAGGTGAAAGAACTTGGAGTTCCTTTTGTCATGGCGAAGGCAATGAATTCTCTTCATGGCAGGATACTGGAGAAAATAGGGGCAGATAAGGTGATTTATCCTGAACATTCCATGGGTATCAGAGTTGCAAGAAATCTTCTCTCCAGTGGATTTGTCGATATGTTTGAGCTTTCTTCTGATTTCAGTATGGCAGAATTTAAGATCCCGCGGGAATGGATAGGAAAAACACTTCGGGAGCTGAAGGTCAGGGAAAAGTATAACATCAATCTGATCGGTCTGAAGCATGGCGATAAGATGAATATGAATGTGGCGCCGGATGAAGTGTTTCCGGCAGACTGCACAGTTGTTGCAGCAGGAGCAAACAGTGACCTGAATAAGGTTTCGGAAAATTGAGGATAAGATATGATCACCAGTGTAAATAACGGACAGGTAAAAAATATCATACAGCTGAACCAGAAAACAAAAGCCCGCAGAGAACAAGGGCTTTTTGTTGCAGAAGGAAGAAAAATGTTCGGCGAAGCACCTAGGGATTGGATTTCGAAGGTGTATGTATCAGAAGCTCTCAGCGGTGATGCAGAACTGATGGCTCAGGTGGAGAAACTTCCATATGAAATAGTAACAGATTCTGTTTTTCGACAGATGAGCGATACGCAGACGCCGCAGGGAATTATGACAGTGCTTAAGAAACCTTCTTATATAATGGAAGATATTCTCGGCGGGAAAAATCCGCTGGTTATGATTCTGGAAGATCTGCAGGATCCGGGAAATGCGGGAACTATTCTCCGTACAGGAGAGGGTGCCGGAGTAAGCGGAGTTCTTCTGACAAAGACCTGCGTGGATATCACAAACCCGAAGGTTATACGATCAACCATGGGTTCTGTCTACAGAATGCCTTTCCTATATGTGGAAAGTGTGGTATCATTAGCACAGGAACTGAAAGACAGAAATATCCGCACATTTGCGGCGCATCTGCATGGTAAGAACTCTTATGATCAGGAATCCTACACAGGAGGAACTGCTTTCCTGATCGGCAACGAGGGAAAAGGACTGACAGATGAAGCGGCAGACAGTGCTGATTGTCTGATACGGATTCCTATGTGTGGAAAAGTAGAATCTCTGAATGCTGCCATGGCATCCGGAATTCTCATGTATGAAGCTGCTCGTCAGAGACGATAGCAGACGAAAGGAGGAGTTTCATGCAGCCTTTGATCTGGCTTGGGATTCTTGCGTTATTGCTTGTTGTAGAGGCAATTACGGCAGGACTGACCACCATCTGGTTTGCCGGCGGCGCACTGGTCGCTGCTATTGCATGTTATGCAGGAGCGAACCTCACTGTACAGATATTGCTGTTTCTGTGTGTTTCATTGGTACTTCTCATCTTTACCAGACCACTGGCAATGAAGTACTTCAACAAAGAAACCATACAGACCAATGCAAACAGTCTGATTGGAAAGAAAGCAGTTGTGATTCAGGAGATTGACAATCTGGCGCAGACAGGCCAGGTTCGTATCAATGACATTGAATGGACTGCACGTTCTGCTGATGACGAAAAAATCGGCGAAGGCACCGTTGTAACGATCGAAGAGATCCGAGGTGTGAAACTTATCGTAAAACAGAATAAGGAGGATTAGTTATGGGCGTGGTTTTTCTGATAGTTATTATCGTTATTGCGGTATGGGTCCTTGCATCCTGCGTCCGCATTGTACCACAGGCATATGCAGTAATCCTGGAACGTCTGGGAGCTTATCAGGCAACCTGGAGTACAGGAATTCACTTCAAGGTTCCGTTTATTGAACGAGTGGCCAGAAAGGTAAATCTGAAGGAACAGGTAGTGGATTTTCCACCGCAGCCGGTTATCACAAAGGATAATGTAACCATGCAGATCGATACTGTCGTATTCTTTCAGATTACAGATCCGAAGCTTTATACTTACGGTGTGGAGAATCCGATCATGGCAATCGAGAATCTGTCCGCAACAACCTTAAGAAATATTATCGGTGACATGGAACTGGATGAGACACTTACATCACGTGAGACGATCAATACCAAGATGAGAGCTTCTCTTGATGAAGCTACTGATCCATGGGGAATCAAGGTCAATCGTGTGGAACTGAAGAACATTATTCCTCCGGCAGCTATTCAGGATGCAATGGAGAAACAGATGAAAGCTGAGCGTGAACGTCGTGAAGCAATCCTGATCGCAGAAGGTCAGAAGAAATCTACGATCCTTGTTGCAGAAGGTAAGAAACAATCCGCAATTCTGGATGCAGAAGCTGAGAAACAGGCAGCAATCCTCCGCGCAGAGGCTCAGAAAGAGCGTATGATCAAGGAGGCAGAAGGACAGGCTGAGGCAGTTCTGAAAGTTCAGAATGCCAATGCAGAGGGTATCCGCATGATCAGAGAGGCAGGAGCAGATGAGGCAGTTCTGACACTGAAGAGTCTGGAAGCATTTGCCAGGGCAGCAGACGGTAAGGCAACCAAGATCATTATTCCGTCGGATATTCAGGGAATCGCAGGTCTGGCAAGTTCGCTGAAAGAGATCGTCACTGATCCGAAAGCGGAGACAGACAAATAACAAAAGAGAATAAATGACATCGGGGAGAGAATTATTATGAACTTAAAAGGAAGAAACTTTCTGACACTGAAAGACTTTACACCGGAGGAGATCACATATCTTATTGATTTATCCGCAGAACTTAAAGCAAAGAAGAAAGCCGGCGAGCTTCACGAATATTACAGAGGCAAAAATATTGCACTTATTTTTGAAAAAACAAGTACAAGAACCCGCTGCTCTTTTGAGGTAGCTGCCCATGATCTTGGAATGGGAAGCACATACCTGGATCCGACAGGTTCTCAGATCGGTAAGAAAGAAAGCATTGCAGATACAGCAAGAGTTCTGGGAAGAATGTATGATGGTATCGAATATCGTGGATTTGGTCAGGAAGTCGTAGAAGAGCTTGCAAAACATGCAGGTGTTCCGGTATGGAATGGCCTTACGAACGAATATCATCCGACACAGATGATCGCTGATATGCTGACAATCCGTGAGCATTTCGGAGATTTAAAAGGACGTAAGCTTGTATACATGGGTGATGCCCGTTACAATATGGGTAATTCCCTGATGATTGCCTGCACAAAACTTGGCATGCATTTCGTAGCCTGCACAACTAAGAAATATTTCCCGAATGCAGAGTTAGTTGCTCAGTGCGAGGAATATGCAAAAGCATCCGGCGGAAGCATCACTCTGACAGAGGATGTTCAGGAAGGAACAAAGGATGCAGACGTTATCTATACAGACGTATGGGTATCTATGGGTGAGCCGGATGAGGTATGGACAGAGAGAATCCATGATCTGACACCTTATAAAGTAACAAAGGACGTTATGAAGAACGCAGGAGAGAAAGCAATCTTCCTTCACTGTCTGCCTGCATTCCATGACCTTAAGACAAAGATCGGCAAGGAAATGGGCGAGAGATTCAATCTGACAGACATGGAAGTAACAGACGAAGTATTTGAATCTGAGCAGTCCAAAGTATTTGATGAGGCAGAGAACCGTATGCATACCATCAAAGCTGTTATGGTAGCAACATTAGGAGAGCCGGAGAACAAATAATGGCACATCTGTATAATGAAGAAACAATTTCACAGGCGATAGACACAAAATGGGCGGGCAAAACCGTCCATTTTGCAAAAGAAACAGATTCTACCAATTCATGGATCAAGCGTCTGGCAAAAGATGGTGCAGAGCATGGAACTCTGGCAGTTGCGGAATTTCAGTCTGCGGGAAGAGGGCGTTTTGACAGAAGATGGGAAGCGCCGGAGGGCAGCTCTATTATGATGACACTGCTCTTACGTCCGGAATTTTCACCGCAGTATGCGTCTATGCTGACACTGGTTATGGGAATGGCAGTGGCACAGGCAGCAGAGGAACTGGGGTTTAACGTAAGTATTAAATGGCCCAATGATATTGTGATCTCTAAGAAGAAAATCTGTGGTATCCTGACCGAGATGGGAACAAATGGTGTGAAGATCAATTATGTTCTCATCGGAGTAGGAATCAATGTAAACCTGAAAGAATTTCCGGAAGAGATGCAGGACAAAGCGACTTCACTGATTCTGGAGGGCGGTCATGAATATGACAGAAATCAGGTGATTGCACAGGTGATGAAATATTTCGAGATCAACTATGAGAAATTTATCCAGACCTGTGATTTTACTCATCTGCTGGATGATTACCACAGAATCCTTGCAAATCTGAACCAGCCGGTCAGAGTGATCGATGGTGACAGAAGTTTCGAAGGAATCTGCAGGGGGATTGATGAAAAAGGTGAACTGCTTGTGGAAAGGCAGAATAAAGAAGTTGTGAAAGTCAGCGCAGGAGAGGTTTCGGTGCGTGGACTTTACAGCTATGTATAAAGATTCTGAATAATTTCGAAAGAGGGAAACAGTAATTTATGTATCAGGACAACATTACTCTCTGCGGCGCAAGTGCCTATGAGAAGAAATTTTATTTTAATCAGGATTTCAATGCACTTCCGGATCATGTGAAGAAAGAACTTCAGATCATGTGTGTTCTTTACACAGAGGATGTAGGAGGAATCCTGACTCTGGAATTTGACGAAAACGGCAGACTTCAGTTTAAAACAGAAGCTCTGGAAGCAGATGCCCGCTACGATGAGATCGGAAGCGGACTGAAGATCAAACAGCTTCAGCAGGACAAGAAAGAACTTCTGGAATCTCTGGAAATGTATTATAAAGTATTCTTTCTCGGAGACATCCCGGAAGAAGAACTGAAGAAAACATCGGGCAGTGAGGGCTGAATCCATGCAGACAAGGAATGAGCCGGTACGGGCAAGAGAACCATTCATGGAGATGCAGTGGAAAATAGGAAACGTACAGATTGATAATCCGTTTGTTCTTGCACCAATGGCAGGTGTCACAGACCTGCCATTTCGAACGCTCTGTAAAGAGCAGGGGGCCGGACTGATCTGTATGGAAATGATCAGTGCAAAAGCGATTTCTTTTCACAATAAAAACACTATTGCCCTGATGGAGATTGATCCATGTGAGCACCCGGTTTCCATGCAGCTTTTTGGCAGTGAACCGGATCTTATGGCAGAGGTTGCGAAATCCATTGAGGACAGAGATTTCGATATCCTGGACATCAATATGGGATGCCCTGTGCCGAAGGTTGTCAATAACGGCGAGGGATCTGCATTGTTAAAGAACCCGAATCTGATTGAAGAGATCGTTCGAAAAGTATCATCTGCAATCAGTAAACCGTTGACTGTCAAGGTGCGAATCGGATTTGAGAATGAACCGGTAGATATTGTTGAAATCGCGAAACGTATTGAGGATGCGGGAGCAGCAGCACTTGCAGTGCATGGGCGCACCAGACAGCAGTACTATTCCGGCACTGCAGACTGGGATACGATCCGCAGGGTAAAAGAAGCGATTACCATTCCTGTAATTGGAAACGGAGATGTAGATTCTCCGCTGAAAGCAGAAGCACTGGTAAAACAGACCGGATGTGATGCTGTTATGGTGGGACGTGCAGTAAGGGGAAATCCCTGGTTGTTCCGCGAACTGAACCATTATTTCCGGACAGGAGAACTGTTGGAACGCCCGTCTGTAGAGGAAATACGTGAAATGATCCTGCGTCATGCCAGAAAACAGATTGAATTAAAAGGGGAATTCGTAGGAATACGTGAGATGCGTAAACACGTTGCCTGGTATACTGCAGGCATGCGTCACAGCGCAGGGCTCAGAAGAGAGTCAAACACCATAGAAAGTTATGAAGCTCTGGAGGCGCTTTTATCAAGATTAGCATAAAAGTTAAAACCATGTGAAATGAAAAATATAAACAATAGCAAAGGCGCTCGGAATGCTTGACAATCCGGGTGCTTTTTTGTATAATACAGAAATTGTGAATATCCTAGAATAAGTCTGCCCTTTTTCAGGTATGATGTATCAGGAAGCACATAAATCCATGTAGTGATCCGGGGCGAAAAGAAACGCAGAAGACTATACCGGATGTTGAAAGGGAGTAAGGTTATTATGGAAGAAAAGAAAAACTTACTAACTTATGCAGGACTTAAAAAATTAGAAGAAGAGCTGCATGATTTAAAGGTAGTAAAGAGAAAAGAAGTAGCAGAGAAAATTAAGGAAGCCAGAGAACAGGGCGACTTATCTGAGAATGCGGAATACGATGCAGCGAAAGACGAACAGAGAGACATTGAAGCACGTATCGAAGAAATCGAGAAGATCTTAAAGAATGCTGAAGTTGTTGTAGAGGACGAAGTAGATCTGGACAAGATCAGCGTTGGATGTAAGGTTAAAGTACACGATTTTGAATTCGAAGAAGACATCGAGCTGAAGATCGTAGGTTCCACAGAGGCTAACAGCCTTGAAGGCAAAATCTCCAACGAATCTCCCGTAGGAAAAGCACTTATCGGTGCGCATACAGGCGATGTAGTAGAAGTAGAGATGCCGGCAGGAATCATGAAATACAAAGTTCTGGAGATCCAGAGAAACGTATAAGAGACAGATGACTGAGGTGCGCGTAGAGATTTATCATGCAAAGGCATAACGCGCACCTTTCTCTGACTATATAAGCAGATAATAAGAAGACAATAAGAAGTTTGTTATTTCTTATTTTTGTCTGTATATCTGATAAATTGATATTTGAAAATACAGGATTCTGTTGAATGGAATCTTCTGTTACATCTGATATCACATGGAAATGTAGAATAAATGTAACTATTCAGTAGTCTACTATCCCGCGAGGTGTTTTGGCACGTAAGTACCAAAATCCCGAGACATACAAGCCCAAATGCCATCACCGCAGGTGATTTTTAATGCATTTTGGCTCGTAACTGTGAAGGTACTGAACAGTTATGAACAAATAATAATTATACAAGTATATAAGGAGGAACCAAGGTGGCACAGCAGAAGCAGGAACAGGATTTAAACCAGTTACTGAAGGTACGTCGCGATAAACTGGCAGATCTTCAGGCTAATGGAAAAGACCCATTTCAGATCACAAAGTTTAACCAGACTCATCACTCAATGGAAGTGAAGAGTCTTTATGAAGCACATGAGGCAGAACTTCTCAAAGATCGTGCAGAAGTAGATGTAACAGGTCTTGATGAAGAACAGGCAAAGGAAGCTGTTAAGAAAGATTATGAAGAGAGAAGAGAAATCATGGACGCAAGCCCGATCCACGTAGCGATCGCAGGCCGTATGATGTTCAAGAGAGTTATGGGTAAGGCTTCTTTCTGCAATATCCAGGATTTACAGGGAAATATTCAGGTATATGTAGCAAGAGATGCGATCGGAGCAGATTCTTATGCAGATTTTAAGAAATCCGATATCGGTGATATCTTCGGACTGGAAGGTTTTGCATTCAGAACAAGAACAGGTGAGATTTCTATCCATGCAGAAAGCATGACTCTTCTTTCCAAGAGCTTACAGATCCTTCCTGAGAAATTCCATGGACTGACAGATACAGATATGCGTTATCGTCAGAGATATGTAGACCTTATCATGAATCAGGACAGCAAGAACGTATTTATCAAACGTTCCCAGATTCTGAAAGAAATCCGCAACTTCCTTGCAGACCGTGACTTCATGGAAGTGGAAACTCCGATGCTGGTTGCAAATGCAGGCGGTGCTGCAGCAAGACCGTTTGAAACTCATTATAATGCACTGAACGAAGATGTTAAGCTTCGTATTTCTCTTGAACTTTATCTGAAGAGACTGATCGTTGGTGGTCTTGAGAGAGTTTATGAGATCGGACGTGTATTCCGTAATGAAGGTGTAGATACCCGTCATAATCCGGAGTTTACTCTGATGGAGCTTTATCAGGCATATACAGATTATGAAGGCATGATGGAACTGACTGAGTCTATGTTCCGTTATCTGGCAGAGAAGGTTTGTGGTTCTGCGAAGATTTCCTACAATGGTATCGAGATCGACCTCAGCAAACCTTTTGAACGTCTGACCATGAATGATGCGATCAAGAAATATGCAGGAATTGACTTTGATGAAGTTGCAGATGATGAAGCAGCTAAGAAGCTTGCAGATGAGCATCATATTGAATATGAAGAACGTCATAAGAAGGGTGATATCATCAACCTGTTCTTCGAGGAATATTGTGAAAAAGAACTGATCCAGCCAACATTTATCATGGATCATCCGATCGAGATTTCTCCGCTGACAAAGAAGAAACCTTCTGATCCGAATAAGGTAGAGCGTTTCGAACTGTTCATTAATACATGGGAAATGTGTAACGCATATTCCGAGCTCAATGACCCGATTGACCAGAGAGAGCGTTTCAAAGCACAGGATGCTCTTGCTGACGCAGGAGATGAGGAAGCAAACCACACAGATGAAGACTTCCTGAATGCACTGGAGATCGGTATGCCGCCTACAGGTGGTATCGGATACGGAATCGACCGTCTGGTTATGCTGCTTACAGACAGCCAGGCAATCCGTGACGTACTGCTGTTCCCGACAATGAAGTCACAGGGTGCTGCTAAGAACGAAGCAAACAACGTTGCGCAGGCTAAAACGGTTTCAGAAAAGCCAGTTGAGAAGATTGATTTTTCAAAGGTAGAAATCGAACCATTGTTCAAAGATGAGGTAGATTTTGAGACTTTCAGCAAGTCCGATTTCCGTGCAGTAAAGGTAAAAGAGTGTGTCGCAGTGCCGAAGTCAAAGAAACTTTTACAGTTTACTCTGGATGATGGAACAGGCGTAGAACGTACCATTTTAAGCGGTATTCACGCATTCTACGAACCAGAAGAACTGGTAGGTAAGACACTTATAGCTATCACAAATCTGCCACCTAGAGCAATGATGGGAATTGAATCTTGTGGAATGTTACTTAGTGCAATCCATGAAGAAGAGGGCGAAGAAAAACTTCATCTTCTGATGGTAGATGACCATATTCCGGCTGGTGCAAAATTATATTAATATCAGTCGTATAAAACGACAAAAATATACGACTTACGACAAACTTACGACAGAAGATTAGGAAGAGGATGCAAGGTTTAAATAAGGCGACTAAACATAAGATTTAGTCGTCTTATTATTTTGCCTTAAAACACAATGTGCAATATAATTTTAATTGCAAATTATATTGCAAAATACAATAAAATATGATACATTGAAAATGTACTTAATAGTATATATTGAATTATTTTAAATCATTTGAAGGGAATGGGATGGATGGAAGAAAAGGGAGAGTCTATTAGCTTTGTGAATGGTAAGAATGAAAAAATTTTTGAAATTCCAGATGGGGATGCAATAAAGCTGATTTCAGAAAATGGAGACAGATATTATGCTCTTTGTCGAAGAATTGATGAATGCCATGTAAAAATTGATGGGGTTAGGTGGCATTTGCAGGCATATGCACAAGCTATGGAAAAAAGGGGAATTATTTTCATGCCAGCGAAAAATAATCTGTAAATATTATGTAGTACAAAATTCAGTAAGCTTCTTTCTACTGAGCCTATAAAATATTAACCAACAAAAAGGACTGCCAGTTGAATTAATTTTCAATAAGGGCAGTCCTTTTTGATATTTTTAATGGTTGTGGTTATTCTTCACTGTCCATAGCTTTGACGGCGTATTCTAAGCACTGGATAACAGCCTGATTTAAAGATAATTCTTTTTCCTGAGCGCGTTGCTCCAGATCGTTTAGTAAATCGGCAGGAAGTCGAAAAGTTTTGGATTTGTATTCTCGTGATTTATTTGATTTTAATTCAAATTTGGACATGATTTTTCCTCCTATATGTATATCTTATAGGATAAGATTAAATAATTATAGAATTATTTTTACGATAAAATTTAGCTTGTATTTTAAAATATATTATATAATGCATTAAAATATGCAGAATATCCGCTGGGGGAGCGTAGCAACCGAAGGGCGACATTGATTTTGTTGTCTACTGGTTTTTCGGCAGGGAAGGATTTGTCAAGGTCAAAGCCGTGGAACGGTGCGAAGCAACCTTGATAAATTCTTCGCTGTCGGGTACAATGACAATACAAAATCTATGTTGAGTATAAATATTAGGAAGGGTTATTTTTATGAGAAAAAGTGAAAAATTATTTTGCCATTATCTGTTTGAAGAATATAATACTATTTTGCTTGGTTTTCCAAAAAAGAATGCAGAGGAAGATATGGATAGAAGCGCAGGGAAAAATGTGAATGACTCGATAAATGTTCCGATGGAAGAACATTTAGATTTATTATTTAAGGAAGATAATATTGGTATGGAAATGGGAATAGTTAATGAAAATTTTCCTAAATTAGATACTTATGATAGAACCGCTTTTTATAATGCGATGGAACGGTGGAATACACGGGAACTAGAAAAAATAAAATTTGTTGGAAAGTATTGGATGATTCTAGCGGATTTTATATACTGTACTTTTGGATTGTCATTGAATGATATAGCTGGAGAATTATTGGAAGTATCAGAATATATTATGGAGATTCCTTTGGATAAAAAGAATCTGTCCGATGTAAAAGAGACAAGAAAACTTTATTATGATGTTTTGGATAAAATGCGCTCCAATAAAAAAACATTAAGGGATATGGCAGAAAAAATAATAAAAGTAGTTTGTCTTTGGTTTGGGATTACTCAGGATATTCTTAGAACTGGAAAGGGTTATATGTATGTTATTAATATGCAGAAACATCCTGAGATGCTTAGCATAGTTGATGTTGTGGATTACTGTAAAGAATGTGAAAGTCACGGAAAAGATTTAAACATCGAAGAAATGATGAAGGAAAAAATGGGAGTAGAAGATGAGGATATTGGAAAAGTTTTTCTACAGATTGTAGAGCCACGAAGTGGCACGGATAAAAAAGTTGCAGAATTTATAGACATCTTATTGGAAGAAATGGTTAAGAGTCGGGAAAAAGAGATAGAGGCAAGAAAAAGGAGAGAGGAAAAAGAAAAGAGAGAGAGTCAGGAAAAAGGAGAGAGCAGGAATTGATCCTGTTCTTTTTTTATACGAGAATTTAAGTTCGTACCTGAACGATAAAAGGGTTTGTTATAATTCAAGTGTAAGATAAAAAGAAGGCAGAGAGGAGGAGAAAAACTATGGGATAAGATTACGAGCAAGGCATTTAAAAACAAAAATATGGTTATTGAGAAAGGAGAGTTATAAAAATGAAAGTAGTAGGAATGAACTATTCTGTAAAAGCAAATGGAAAAGTTACAACATTATATGTGGAGCAGGATTTTGAACCGTTTTACAAGGACGAAGATGGGACAAAAGGTTTTGTTGGAAAAAGGGCAGAAAGTATTTATGCCGGATATTATGATTGTTCTCAATTGAAGGTTGGAGACGAAATTGAAATTTACTATGATAAAGCGATGACGTTAAAGTCTGGAAAAACATTTCAGACAATTAAAAAAATTGAAAAATTAAATTAGTGAGTGGGGGGATTACCCCCGCTGATAGAAAGGGGAGTAAGCAAAATGATTAAGTTTGTACTATGGATTATTTCAAGTGCAATGTTACTTGGAATTACATTTGCAGGGGTATTTGGTATTTTTTGTTTGGCGATTATGATTTGGACAGGTTGCAGTTTTAATGAAGCTGTCATTAAACTTAGAGAGGCTGTCAATGATCGCGAACAGGAAGATTTTTCGATGGATGCTGGCATTAAAGTAGATATTTGGAATACTGTGAAAAATATAATTGGGGAAAAACGTTTTAAGAGAATAGTCGAACTGTCGGAAACACCAACTGCTCCAATGATGTGTTTTACTAAAATTTCGCGATTGCCTTGTGTTCAAATTGTTGTGCCATATGCAGACGAAAATGAGAAGGATGTACTGGAACATATGATTCTGAATGTTGTGAAGAGGTATCTGGAAATTTACGAATATAAGCAGAACGTTATTGTAGACTGGAATGTTCGGTTCGATCTCAATATACCTTATTTGGAAATAAAATATGCTCGAAATGAAAAAGAAAACAGTATATTGAATATAATCCAGAATCAAAGACAGCAAAAATTAACTATCACAAATGAGAATCCTATCGACGACATGGATGAAAACGATTTAGACGGATAAAACTCAGATGGATAGGTTGATGTTGGGTTATGATTATAAATTCTATTCAGATGTAGGTGTGAAAATCCCTATTTATGCGCCGATAGGGCATTTAATTGTTGTGGGTGGGTCTGGGTCGGGTAAAAGCACGTCTATTCTTTATTGGATTTATAAGCTGAAAAGCCAATATTGTAAGTTGTATATTGTTGATTTTAAAGCAAGCCATGAATTTGAAGAAATTACAGATAAAGAGCGTTTTGGCGAATTTGAGGATGCATATGATGTAATTTTGCGATTCTATGATGAATTTATGAATACACCAGAAGGTGGAGAGGAATGCTATAAAATTCTTCTTATTGATGAAATCGCTGGTTTATTGACACATTACTCAATGTCAAAGGATGGGAAAGCAAAAGCGGATAAAATTAGAAATATTATGTCCTCAATTTTAATGCTTGGACGTTCCAGAAAATGTTTTTTGTGGCTTTCTATGCAAAGATATACAGCAAGTATTTTTCCTGCATCAAGCGGAAGTGCAGATAATTTTCATATATATGTCGGTTTGGGAAGATTGACAGTTGATGGTAGAAAAGGGTTATTTGCAGGCGAACATATGGAAGGTGAAGAAAATTTACAATTTGGTATGGGAAAGGGAATTGTACTTATTGATGGACAAAATCTGCGAGCGTTGGTTTTGCCTAAAATTTCAAAGAAAAAGATATTAGGTTTGTTACAAAATTAATGGTGGGTGAAGCGGATTGCGTTGGCGAAGCCATAAGCAATTCGCTTCTATAAGAAAATTTCTAGTATTACCAATTTTCTTATGTGATTGTGAATTTGGTTAGTTTTATTGAAGTTTACGGGAGAGTTTAGTCACAAGTAAATTGTGATTAAGAACAGGAGTGTGAATAATAATGGGGAATTTTTCAACAAATGTCAGAGGTCGGTGCTGGATTGCAACAGTACATATTGCAAATATGCAAAATGCGGGATGGAAAGAAGAGGATTATAAAAATCCAGAAAAATTAGCAGAAATGTTACAGGATGCATGGGTAGGAGACAAAGATGACAGAGAAGCCGCAGTTGCAGTATGTTTGAGTGCAGATGGATGTTATCATGCGCATGTGGCTTTATATGGAAATACAACTACCTTGAGGAAGGTATCAAAAACAATGTTTAATTCTCATGTAGAACCTCAATGTGGAGGGAAAAAAGAATTAACCAATTATATGCTGAAGTTAGGTGAACATGAGGAAAAAGGCGAAGAGGTTTTATATACTCTGGATATGGACTGCATACAAGACGTTCGGGGAACAAGGTCGGATTTAAAGGCAATAGAAGAATTGCTCAAACAAGGAAGAACTCCATCTGAGATTATGAGAAGTAATTTTTCTTATCGAAAGTATGAGAAGATGATACGTTCAGAATTTATTGATATACGTATGAGAGAAACACCTCTGATAAAAACTGACAAGGAATGTATTTGGATTGTTGGGGAAAGTGGAACAGGAAAAAGTTATTATTATAAAGAACTGTGCGAAAAATATGGAGAGGAAAACGTATATTTTGCAACAGATTTTGATAATGGGGGGATGGACTATTATATAGATCAGGGAGCACCGGAAATTCTTTTCATGGATGAATTTAAGGGCAATATACGGTTCTCTGAGTTGCTGGTTATATTAGACCAATATTCCAGAGCACAAATTCATTGTAGATATGCCAATTGTTACTGTTTGTGGAATAAAGTGATTATTACTTCTGTATATCCACCAGATGAAATTTATGAATCATTAGTTGAAGAAGGTGACAGGGGGAGAGATAAGATAGAACAGCTTTTAAGGCGTTTGGATAAAATTCAGTATCGGTATAAAGATGGAGCAGAGTATAAATCATTTGAAATTCCAACATCAGAATATACCAATTATGAAGATTTGAAAAAAAGGGCACATGGAAAAGATAATGTAGATGGATTTATAGAAACTGACAGTAACCCATTTGAAGAGTAATAATTTTTAATAGAAAATAAGGTGAGAGCTATATTATGAGAGAAATTTTAGTTCCGACATGGGAAAAGGCAAATCTGACTTTAGAAGAGGCTTCTGCATATTTTGGAATTGGAGTAAATAAGTTACGTGATTTGACTAATGGTGAAGATTGTCAGGAAGTTTTGTGGTGTGGAAGCAAAAGGCTTATTAAAAGGAAAAAAATGGAAGCCCATTTAGAGAAATTATACTCTATATAAATTTAGAACTGGACAAAGAGGATGGGGAAATATTATAATGAATATGAACCTGCATCCTCTTTGGTATAAATGAAGAGGAGAATTATAATGGTCAGGAGAAAAGACAATAAAAATCGAGTTCTGAAAGAGGGCGAATATCAAAGAGCAAATGGAACCTTTGAGTATAAATGGACAGATAAAAAGGGAAAACGTCATTCAACCTATGCAAAGATTCTTGAAGAGTTGAGAGAGAAGGAGAATGATGTTTTAAGAGATATTTTAGATGGTATAAAAGCAGATAAAAATAGCCTTACAATTAATGACTTATACTATAGATGGGTTAATCTGAAAAAGGGGTTGAAGGATAATACCTTTCAGAATTATCAGTATATGTATCGGCAATTTGTCGAGGAAGATTTCGGAAAAATCAAAGTTGTTGATTTGAAGAGAACTGATGTAAGAGCTTTTTATAATTCTTTGCTGGATAGCAGACATTTGAAGGTATCTACAATAGATGCTGTTCATACAGTTATGCATCAGGTATTAGAACTGGGTGTTGAAGATGACTATCTGAGATATAATCCATCTGACAATGCTTTAAAGGAATTAAAGAGAGCGCATAACAAAGATTCCAGCAAGAGAAGAGCCTTAACATTTGCAGAGCAGAAAGTTTTTGAATCATTTTTGGAAAAACAAGGACAGTACCATAAATGGTACCCTATTTTCGAGGCTCTTTTATGGACTGGTATGCGAGTGGGGGAAATTACAGGACTTCGATGGGATGACATTAATTTGGATGAGGGTACTATTAATGTAAATCATACATTAGTTTATTATGACAAGGGAACTGATAAAGGATGTGGATTTTCCATTAATACACCAAAAACCAAAGCTGGTCAAAGAACAATTCCTATGTTGCCAAAAGTAAAACAGGCATTTTTGATGGAAAAAGAATATCAAAAAGAATGTGGATTGACTTGTAACGTTACTATCGATGGATATACGAATTTTATTTTTATTAATCGATTTGGCAGTGCGCAACATCAAGGAACACTTAATAAGGCTCTCAAAAGAATTATTCGGGACTGTAACTATGAGGTGATGGATAAAGGTGGAGAGGTCATGCTTCCTCCATTTAGTAATCATTCGTTGAGACATACGTTTACAACCCGAATGTGTGAAGCTGGTGTCAACGTCAAAGCGATGCAGGAGATTCTGGGACATTCAGATGTGGAAACGACGTTAGATGTGTATGCAGAAGCAACTGACGATTTGAAGCAGACAGAGATTAGCAAATTTAATACATATTTTGAAAATATGAAGCCTGCTTAAAATAGTAAAAAAGTATTTACGACAGCTTTACGACAAACATACGACAAGTTATGCAGAGTTATGAAGAACCTTAAATGGAGAGATAGATATAGGTGCTTTAAAAACAGGGAAATAAAGAAATATAAAGTCTTATAAAAAATAAGGTATAATTTCCCGACAATGAAGTCCCAGGGCGCTGCTAAGAACGAAGCAAACAACGTTGCGCAGGCTAAAACGGTTTCAGAAAAGCCAGTTGAGAAGATTGATTTTTCAAAGGTAGAAATCGAACCATTGTTCAAAGATGAGGTAGATTTTGAGACTTTCAGCAAGTCCGATTTCCGTGCAGTAAAGGTAAAAGAGTGTGTCGCAGTGCCGAAGTCAAAGAAACTTTTACAGTTTACTCTGGATGATGGAACAGGCGTAGAACGTACCATTTTAAGCGGTATTCACGCATTCTACGAACCAGAAGAACTGGTAGGTAAGACACTTATAGCTATCACAAATCTGCCACCTAGAGCAATGATGGGAATTGAATCTTGTGGAATGTTACTTAGTGCAATCCATGAAGAAGAGGGCGAAGAAAAACTTCATCTTCTGATGGTAGATGACCATATTCCGGCTGGTGCAAAATTATATTAATATCAGGACACTTCGCTTTTAGTGAAATACTAAAGGCGGAGTGTTATTTATATTATAGGAAATTACTCTGTAATGTTCCTATAACATAAATAACACTCCGGGCAGGATCGCACTGCGATGGAGAGTAATGATACTGCTGCAGGTATGCCATATATGGCATATATAAGGCACAAAAAGGAATATGTCAATATCCCCCCGCAGGGCTTACTGATGTCAGAATTGTCTGATATCATAAAAGCCAGTTACCAATAAAGAAAAAGCGAGGGAACATGAAATGAAAAAGGGTTTATTGACAATGGCCGGAGTGCTTCTGACTGTATCACTGGTCAGTGCCGGAACAACAGTGCCTGTACTGGCAGAGGAAGAAACAACACTGGTATACGGAAGCGGAGATTATACCAGGATCAATCCTGCTATGGATGAACATGGAGAGATCAATATTCTGATCTTCAACGGTTTAACTGCACATGACGGAGATAATCAGGTAGTTCCGGGACTGGCAGAGAGCTGGGATTTTGATGATGAAACCAATACTTATACATTCCATATGGCAGAAGATGCCAAGTGGCAGGACGGCGAACCTGTGACAGCAGAGGATGTTAAATTTACTATTGAAGCGATCATGGATCCGGAAAATGGTTCTGAGAATGCACCCAACTACGAGGACGTAGAAGAGATCAATGTTATTGATGATCATACGGTTGCGTTCAAGCTTGAGGACAAAAACGTTGCATTCCTTGACTATATGACAATGGCAGTTCTTCCTAAGCATTTGCTTGAGGGAGAAGATATGCAGACCTCTGATTTCTTCCGTAATCCGGTAGGAACAGGTCCATACAAGATCGAATCCTGGGATGAGGGACAGGCGATCACACTGGTTAAGAACGAAGACTATTTTAAGGGTGAGCCTTCCATTGATAAAGTTGTATTCAAGATCGTACCGGATGACAATGCGAAAGCACTTCAGTTAAAATCCGGAGAACTTGATCTGGCGTTATTAACACCAAAGGATGCAGCTGCTTTTGCAGATGATGAGGCATATACATGCTACGATATGAAGACTTCTGACTATCGTGGAATCATGTTTAACTTTGGAAATGAATACTGGCAGAAAAACCGTGATCTGATCCCGGCAGTGTGCTATGGACTTGATCGTCAGGCGATCATCGACGCAGTTCTCCTTGGACAGGGAATGCCGGCTTATGGACCTCTTCAGAGAAATATCTACAATTATGAAGATGTAGAGCATTATGATTACAATCCTGAAAAAGCAAAAGAAATTCTGGAAGCTGCAGGATGCGAGATGGGTGATGACGGATTCTATTATCGTGACGGCGAAAAAGTGGGATTTGTAATCAGCGTAAGTGCAGGAGATCAGGTACGTATTGATATGGCTCAGATCGCAGCACAGGAACTGAAAGAGATCGGCATGGATGTATCAGTAGAGATCCCTGCACAGACAGACTGGGCAGGACAGATGGCATTTCTCATCGGATGGGGAAGCCCATTTGACGCTGACGACCATACATACAAAGTATTCGGAACAGATAAGGGAGCAAACTACTCCGGCTATTCTAATGCAGACGTTGACAAGTATCTGACAGAAGCAAGACAGTCAGCTGATCCGGAAGTTCGTGCAGAAGCCTATGCTAATTTCCAGAAAGCTCTGGCAGAGGATCCGGCTTATGCAATGATCTGCTATATTGATGCCAACTATGTTGCTGACAGCAATATTAAAGGAATCGATCCTGATACAATTATGGGACATCATGGAGTTGGAATCTTCTGGAATGTAGCAGACTGGACTATTGAATAATAAAAAGAGATAAAGGTTGTGACGGGGGCACTAGAGGTGCCCCCTTTTTACACGAGTGGAAAAAGGATTAAAAATGGAACATTTATTAGAGGTTAAAAATCTTTCAGTCAGCATTAACGGTCCTGCCGGAGAAGTCCAGGCAGTAAGAGATGTATCTTTTTCATTAAAAAAGGGAGAGGTGCTGGCTATAGTTGGAGAATCCGGATGCGGGAAGAGTGTGCTTTGCAAAAGTATCATGAAGCTTTTGCCACCAAGCGCAAAAATAAAAGAGGGAAGCATCTGTGTGAACGGACAGGATATCACCTGTTACAGGGAAAAGGAGATGCAGAAACTGCGTGGAAGAGTTTTTTCTATGATCTTTCAGGATCCTATGACATCCCTGAATCCAACTATTAAAATTGGAAAACAGATTGGGGAAGCAGTGGTGATCCACAATAAGAACTACACGAAGGAACAGGTAAATAAGAAGGTTCTGGAGCTTATGGAACTGGTAGGTATCTCCCATCCAAAGGAACGATATCATCAGTATCCCTGGCAGTTCTCCGGAGGAATGCGTCAGAGATGTGTCATGGCCATCGCTCTGGCAGCAGATCCGGATATTTTATTTGCAGATGAACCAACTACTGCACTGGATGTGACCATACAGGCACAGATCCTGGATCTTCTGCGGGAAATACAGATGAAGCTTGGAACAGCTACCATACTGGTATCCCATGATCTGGGAGTTGTTGCACGTGTGGCAGACAGAGTGGCAGTCATGTATGCAGGCAAGATCGTAGAGATCGGTACAGCAGAGGAAGTGTATTATGATCCCAGACATCCATACACATGGGGACTGATGAGATCACTGCCTGCATTTGCAAATGGAAAAGAAAGCCTGTACACCATCCCCGGCATGCCTCCTACTTTGATAGATCCGCCGAAAGGTGATGCTTTTGCATGTCGAAATGAATATGCCCTGAATATTGATTATGAAGAAATGCCGCCTATGTTTAAGATAACAGATACTCATTATGCGGCAACCTGGCTGCTGGATCCAAGAGCACCGCAGATCAAATCACCTATGGGAGGAACAGCGCATGAGTAAAGAAGTTTTATTGGATGTCAGGCATCTGACTCAGCAGTTTCATCTGACAAAAAAGATCAAGGTAAAGGCTGTAGATGATGTTTCATTTCAGATCCATAAAGGTGAGATCTTTGGTCTGGTAGGGGAATCCGGTTCAGGAAAGTCCACAGTTGCCAGATGTCTGATGAATATATATCAGCCGGCTCAGGGAGAAATCTGGTATAAAGATGTAAATATCTGCGACAAAAAGGAATTCAAAAAGCATAAAAAAATGCTGCAGACCCGCCGCCAGATGATATTCCAGGATTCCGCATCCAGTCTGAACCAGAAAATGAAGGTGTCAGATATTATTACGGAACCAATGAGAATCCAGCATATCACACCTCCGAGAGGAAGCTTTGTGAAGGAAGCTGCTTTTCAGATGGAATATGTAGGACTTGAGAACAGTTTCCTGGACCGTTATCCATCTGAATTATCAGGGGGACAGAGACAGCGAGTGGCCATAGCCAGATCTCTGTGTATGGAACCGGAATTTCTGGTGGCTGATGAACCGATAGCTTCTCTGGATGTGTCCATACAGGCCCAGATCGTCAATCTGTTCCGTCATCTGCAGGAGGAGCATGGATTTACATTTCTGTTTATAGCTCATGACCTGGCTATGGTTGAGTATCTCTGTGACCGTGTGGGAGTTATGTATCATGGAAAACTGGTAGAACTGGCGCCATCAGAAGAATTGTATTCCAATCCGGTGCACCCTTATACAAAAACATTGCTGTCTGCAATTCCTGTTCCTGACCCCATCAGGGAAAGAAAAAGAGTCCTGCAGTATTATGATGGCGAAGGAATGGAAAACAGCGTGTGGACAGAAGTGTCACCCGGACATTTTGCAATGCTTCCGGCTGAAGGAAAGGGGTGCAGTATATAATGAGACAAAAAAAGTTAGTCTACTATGGTAAAAAATGCCTGATATTCCTGATCTCAGTATTTATATTGTCTGTAGCTGTATTTTATGTAGCCCGTCTTGCACCGGGAGATCCGCTGATTTCCTATTATGGTGACCGTACAGAGAAGATGAGTCCGGAAGAACGTGAATGGGCTATGGGAAAACTGGGATTGAACGAACCGATTTCTGTGCAGTATGTGAAGTGGGTAAAAAATGCCTTTCATGGAGAATTTGGAATTTCATTTAAATATAAACAGGATGTAGTGGACGTGATCGGCGGCCGTATCGGTAATACACTTGTGCTTGGAGGAATCGGATTTATCATTATGTTTGCCGGAGCCTTGCTCCTGGGAATCCTGTGTGCCTGGTACGAAAACCGGCTGGCAGACCGGATCCTGTGTAAGCTGGGAACCATATCCAGTTGTATTCCTGAGTTTTGGATGGCTCTGGTCCTGATCCTTGTTTTTTCCGTAAATCTTAAGATCCTGCCAAGCAGTGGAGCTTACAGTACAGGAAATGCAGGAGATATCGGTGACAGAGTGCTGCATCTGATCATGCCTCTGACCATCGTGGTCATGGAGCATTTATGGTATTATGCTTACATGATCCGAAATAAGATCCTTGAAGAGGTTCGCGCAGATTATGTACTTTTGGCAAAGGCAAAAGGCCTGGATAAGAAAAAGCTTATGTTCAGACATTGTGTCCGAAATGTAATGCCTGCTTATCTGAGTATTATGGCCATTGCAGTCCCCCATGTACTTGGAGGAACCTATGTGGTAGAAAGTGTATTCTCTTATCCCGGAATCGGAGCTCTGTCCTATGAGAGTGCCAGATATCATGATTACAATCTGCTGATGCTGCTTTGTATGATGTCAGGAATCCTGGTTATTTTCTGTAATATCGTCAGTCAGACTATTAATGAACAGATAGATCCCCGTATGAAGGATGAAGTAATAACCGAGAAATCGGAGGTAGTAGAAGGATGACCAATCATTTATTTGAACTGGCAGGAAACAGAAAGACAGAAACCGTAATTCCCAAATCAAAGAAAAAGTGGTATCAGGGAAAACCCGTTGTTTCGGCAGCAATCCTGATTCTTATCGTACTGGGCTGCCTGTGTGCGGAACTGATCATGACAAAGGATCCTACTTATATGGATCTGTTAAACTATAATAAAGCTCCTGACAGGGAGTTCCTTTTTGGAACAGATACTATGGGAAGGGATATTTTTTCCATGATCTGGTATGGAGGAAGAATCTCGATCCTGATCGGTGGATTAGCCACAGTTATTTCTACTTTTATTGCAGTGGTAGTCGGTGCCTTCAGTGGAGTGGCACCTGCCTGGCTTGATGAACTGATCATGAGATTTACAGAAATATTCTTAAGTATACCAACTCTGCTCCTGATCATTTTGCTGCAGGCTATTATGGGAGATGCAAATATCCTGAGTCTGTCCTTTGTGATCGGTGTGACCAGCTGGACCAGTATTGCGAAAGTAGTACGCACAGAGGTACGGCAGATACGAAACAGTGAGTATATCATCGCTGCAAGATGTATGGGAGCGGGATTCTTCCGTATTTTGTGGAAGCATCTGGTGCCGAACTTTTTCTCATCCATTATGTTTATGGTAGTCATGAATGTAAGAACTGCAATGATTTCTGAAGCTACTTTAAGCTTTATGGGCATTGGACTTCCGATAGAGGTTATCACATGGGGAAGTATGCTGTCTCTGTCAGATAAGGCATTAATGACAGGTTCCTGGTGGATCATTCTGATCCCCGGAATTTTCCTGATCGCCACAGTGCTCTGCCTGACCAATATAGGAAATGCCTGCAGAGAGCAGACAAACAGAAAAGAAAGTAACTTTTAAAATTTGACCGAAATCTCGCTGTTTTGTTGCTGATTTGTCTGATTTATGATATTATGGAAATATCTTAAAAAATCTAAAAAATAAGGCAGGAGTGGTCAAAATGTATCAGGAAGAATACAAACGTTGGTTGGCAGCAGATCTGCAGGATGCGGATCTTAATCCGGAATTATCCAAAATCGAAGGAAATGATGAAGAGATCAAAGATCGTTTCGCAGTAGCGCTGAAATTTGGAACAGCCGGACTTCGCGGAGTTCTCGGAGCCGGAACCAACCGTATGAATATTTATGTAGTTCGCCAGGCAACACAGGGACTTGCGAACTGGGTAAAAACACAGGGCGGTAATCAGACAGTAGCCATCAGCTATGACAGCCGTCTTAAGAGTGATGTATTTGCAAAAACAGCAGCAGGCGTACTGGCGGCAAATGATATCAATGTCAGAATTTATGACGCACTGATGCCTGTACCGGCACTTTCCTTTGCAACACGTTACTATGACTGCAATGCAGGTATTATGGTAACAGCATCCCACAACCCGGCTAAGTACAACGGATACAAAGCATACGGTCCTGACGGATGCCAGATGACAGACGATGCAGCTGCCATTGTATATGAAGAGATCCAGAAAACAGACGTACTTACAGGTGCGAAATATATGTCCTTCGCAGAAGGCGTAGAACAGGGAAAGATCCGTTTTGTAGGAGATGACTGCAAGCAGGCTCTCTATGAAGCTATCGAATCCCGTCAGGTTCGTCCGGGTCTCTGCAAGACAGCAGGACTGAAACTGGTTTACAGCCCGTTAAACGGATCAGGACTTGTACCTGTAACTCAGGTATTAAAAGATATCGGAATTACAGATATCACAATCGTTCCGGAACAGGAATATCCGAACGGATACTTCACAACCTGCAGCTATCCGAACCCGGAAATCTTTGCAGCTCTGGAGCTTGGATTAAATCTCGCAAAAGAAACAGGTGCAGACTTAATGCTTGCAACTGACCCGGATGCAGACCGTGTTGGTATCGCAATGAAATGCCCGGATGGTTCCTATGAGCTGGTAACAGGTAATGAGGTAGGTGTACTCCTTCTTGACTATATCTGTGCAGGCCGCATTGAAAAAGGCACAATGCCAAAGAACCCGGTAGCAGTGAAATCCATTGTTTCCACACCACTTGCAGATGCAGTGGCAGAGCACTATGGAGTAGAACTCAGAAGCGTACTTACAGGATTCAAGTGGATCGGCGATCAGATCGCACAGCTTGAAGCAGCAGATGAAGTAGACAGATTTATCTTCGGATTTGAAGAGAGCTACGGATACCTTGCAGGACCATATGTACGTGACAAGGATGCTGTTATCGGATCTATGCTGATCTGTGAAATGGCTGCATATTACAGAAGCATCGGAAGTTCCCTGAAACAGAGAATGGAAGAGATCTATGCACAGTACGGACGTTACCTGAACAAAGTAGACAGCTTTGAATTCCCGGGATTAAGCGGAATGGATAAGATGTCAGCTCTGATGCAGGGACTTCGTGACAAACCTCTCACAGAGATTGCAGGTCATGCAATTGTAAAAGTAACAGATTACCAGAAACCGGAAGAAACAGGACTTCCTGCAGCAAACGTACTGATCTACAAGCTGGATAACGGCGAGACAGTAGTTGTCCGCCCATCCGGAACAGAACCAAAGATCAAGATCTATTACACAACTCTCGGCAAGAACCTGGAAGATGCAGAAGCTGAGAAAGAGAAGCTTGCAGAAGCATTAAAACCGATCATGGCATAAGCAATTGTAAGCAGAACTGAATAAAATATACCAAACCGGAAAGGCTGTGCTCATTGGAGGTGCAGTCTTTCTTTTTGTAACCCGCAGGGGCCTTACTGTTACTGTGAACGGAGTGAGCAGTAACGACTTACTTGATTCGGTTAAATAGGATTGATATAATTAACACTCTTTGCTACAATAAAAAACAGCGAAAATAAGAATAAGACTGCTTATGAATGAAAGGAAAATATACTATGGAAGAATATGAAGTAATCAGCATTCCGGTATCTGACGGAACAGAACGGGATTTTGCAATCATGGATACCTTTGAATTTGAAGGACAGGGATATCTGGCAGTTTCTCTGATCGAAGGAGATGAGATCCAGGAGGGCGTTTACATTTACCGTTACCACAATGCAGAAGATGGAGATGTTGTGGTAGAGCAGATCACTTTGCCTGCAGAATACAAAAAGGTGACAAAATTTTACGAACAGATGTAAGCAAAAAAAATATCTCGAAAAGAACCTGCATCTTGTGGTAAAATAAAAAAATCAAATTTTGATCAATAAAAACAGGAGGAAAAAACGATGGAAAAATCAACCGTTTATTTTACTGATTTCAGATGTCCGGTTGGCACCAGCCAGCTTGATAAACTGAAGAAACTCTGCGTTACAGCCGGAATCAAAGACATTGATATGGATGGAAAATTCGTGGCTATTAAAATGCATTTCGGAGAACTTGGCAATCTGGCTTTCCTGCGTCCAAATTACGCAAAAGCAGTAGCTGATCTCTGTAAAGAGCAGGGAGGACTTCCGTTCCTCACAGACTGCAACACTCTTTATCCGGGAAGCCGCAAGAATGCACTGGAGCATCTGGAGTGCGCAAATCTCAATGGATTTAACAGCATTTCAACAGGATGCCAGATCATCATCGGTGATGGCTTACGCGGTACAGACGAAGTAGAAGTACCGGTAGTTAACGGTGAATATTGTCAGACTGCACTGATCGGACATGCGATCATGGATGCAGATATTTTTATCAGCTTAAGCCACTTCAAAGGACATGAAGCAACCGGCTTCGGCGGTGCTCTGAAGAATATCGGAATGGGATGCGGAAGCCGCGCAGGTAAGATGAAACAGCATGCTAGCGGAAAACCTGCAGTAAACGAAGAACTCTGCCGCGGATGCCGTCGCTGCGCAAAAGAGTGCGGAAGTGATGCGATTACATATCCGAATAAAAAAGCAGTCATTGATTATGATAAATGTAAAGGCTGCGGCCGTTGTATCGGAGCCTGTGGTTTTGATGCAGTATACAATCCAAACAGCAGTGCGAATGAACTTCTTGACCGTAAGATGGCAGAATATGCACAGGCAGTCTGTCATGGACGTCCGCATTTCCATGTAGCACTTGTTCAGGATATCAGCCCGAACTGCGACTGCCATGGCGAAAATGATGCACCAATCCTTCCTGATATCGGAATGTTTGCGAGCTTCGACCCGGTTGCTCTGGATCAGGCTTGCGCAGATGCCTGTCTGAAAGCAACTCCGATCGAGAACAGCCAGCTTGGAGAACACCTGGCAAAACCTGACTGGCATTGCCACCATGACCATTTCAAAGATTCCAACCCGAACATTGAATGGCAGGCAACATTGGATCAGGCAGAGAAGATTGGTTTGGGAACCAGACAGTATGAACTGAAGATCGTGAAATAATATATTTATCAGCAATGGAAAATAAATGCGAAAAAGTAATAAACAAAAAGGACCGGATGAATGAACTATATTGTCTTTGACCTGGAATGGAATCAGAATCCTTCGGGAAAGAAAACACGTAACGACAGGCTTCCATTTGAGATTATCGAGATTGGGGCTGTAAAAGTAAACAGCAAAAAAGAAATAACGGATCATTTTCACCGACTGATCAAACCACAGGTCTATAAATGGATTCATGACAGCATCCATGAGGTAATTCATGTAGATTATAAAGATCTTATGAAAGGCGTGCCCTTTGAGCAGGCAGTCAGGGAATTTATTGACTGGTGCGGAGAAGACTGGTACTTTTTTACCTGGGGAAATCAGGACGTGATGGAACTTCAGAGAAATATGAAGTTCTATGGCCTGCTGGATCTGCTTCCCGGACCTGTGACCTATTATGATGTGCAGAAACTATACAGTATCAGTTATGATGACGGTACACACAGGTGTGCATTGGAGCATGCGATCGATGAGCTGAAAATAGAGAAATCCAGGGGATTTCACCGGGCGCTTGCAGATGCCTGGTATACAGCGAAAGTCCTGGAGAAAATAAATAACATAATCATCATCAATCATCCGTCACTGGATGTTTACCAGAATCCAAAGAAGAAAAAAGACGAGATACATATTTCCTATCCGGATCATGACAAATATGTATCCAGAGAATTTGCCACAAGAGAGCGAATCATGAAAGACCGCGAGGTGACCAGCACCAGATGTCCGGTCTGTCATCTGCCTGCAAAGCGCAAACTCCGATGGTTTATGAATAATCCAAAGGTTTATTACAGCATATCCAATTGTGAAGAACATGGACTGATAAGAGGCAAGATCCGCATCCGAAAAACAGAAGATGAGAAATATTTCGCTGTGAAGACATTGCGTTTCACAGATACAGAAGAAGCGGAGGAACTTCGTGAAAGAAAAGAAGTCCTCCGCCTCAGGCGAAAACTAAAAAGAAGCGTTGAGAAGGAGATCTGAAAGGATCTCCTTTTCATATTGCATTCCATATCCGACCATATGGCCGTCTAAATAATATTTACTTTTAATTCTCTTTGGACCGACAGAATTGTTCAGAAGTTTCTGCTTCTTTACAAGCTGGCTCACATCGGTTCCTGTGGGGACAGTTACGTACACATGCCTCATATAATAGAAGGAACACAGATTATTCCAGTCCTTTAACAGGTGCTTTTCGCATGGGAGAAATACTGCCGGTACCGGATCGGTATCTATATTCAAGTCTACTTTTTCAAAATTGTCGAAGCCGTAATCCAGCAGAGAAGTTGTGTCAGGAAAAGCACCGTTTGTAGAATTCAGCACAACTGCAATGAGAATGGAATTTCCTCTCTTGGCATAGGTGACAAGCGTACTTCCCGCTGCATCGGTGTATCCGGTCTTTCCTCCCAGAACCCCATCGTATGCATAAGACTGTCCGGGCATCATCTTATGGTGATTGAGAAGATAACGGGTTTCAGACTGCTTATTAGTCGGAGGAATCTCATAAACCTGTGTGGTCACAAATTTACGGAATCTGGGATTATACCAGGCTGCCTTAGCAATCTTCATCATATCACCTGCGGTGGTATAATGCGTCTCATCCGGAAGACCATTTGGATTATTAAAATGGGTGTTCTTACAGCCAAGCTGAGCTGCCCTCTGGTTCATCAGTTCAACAAACTTCTTTACAGAACCGCTTGTTTTTTCTGCCAGAGCAAGAGCCATCTCATTGGCGGATTCCAGCATCAGAGCCATCAGGGCCTGCTCTACTGTGAAAACCTCTCCTGTTTCTGCGTAAATGCTGGAGCTTCCGGACTCAATCCCATAAGCCGCTTCCTGCGACATGGTGATCGTATCGTTCATATCCAGATATTCACAGGCCAGAAGAGCGGTCATGATCTTAGTGATACTGGCGGGATATAGCTTATCTTTGGCATTCTTGGAATAAAGAATAGTATCAGTGACTGCATCCATCAGCACTGCGGACTGTCCCTCGATATTAGGACCTGTGGGCCATCCTTTGACAGAATCGATATCTGAGGCCTGTGAATAGGTTTCTGAATGACCGGCTTCAGGAGTGGCAGAGGTTTCGGCAGCGTAAGTGACTGCAGGCTGGGAGGTCAGAATCCCTGCACAAAGCATTCCGGTGAGGAAACGTTTCATTAATTTATGAAATTTTGTTTTAAACATTTGAAATTACCCTTCATTAAATATACATAGTAGTTGCTTTCCATATCCTGGTCCATTGTTTTGAATGACGTTCGGACAAAATATTCTACCTTATTATATCATTAATTACAATGCCTGTGTAAAATTTATATGATAGTATGTTAACAGTGTGTTACTGTTCGGGAGTTTGACAGTAACCAGTGTTATTAAACAGTAACAGGATTACCCTAATATTCAAAAAAATACTTGACACAGTGAATTTTGTGACCTTATAATGAATCCGCATAGTTAAATAAATGATATGTCCACAAAAACGTTGATGGAGAGAGTAACTGCAGGGGAAAGCAGACAGCGAACCGGGGAGGGTGTGAGCCCGGTGGTGAGTAAATGCAGTGAAGATCACTCCGGAGTTGCAGCTCTGAAGGGTGTACAGACAGGTAAGAGCTGACGGAAATCCCCGTTAAAAGATTCATGTATCGGCAGAGGATGCCCGTACAATGTAACAGGTGGTATAGCGAACGTCAATAAACCTTCGTCCTTTTACAAAAGGGCGATTTTTTTATGGGCTTATTTTCGTTCTTAAAGGACACTGGAAATATTTTTCAGCGTATATAAACGTCCTGCATATTTTCAGGTGTCTGATACAAATAATTTAAACAGGAGGTAAATTACTGTGTACCAGAAAGTTGATACGAACTTAAACTTTGTAGACCGTGAGAAAAAAGTAGAAGAATTCTGGAAAGAAAACCATATCTTTGAGAAAAGTATGGAGAACAGAAAAGAAGGAGAAACCTATACATTCTATGATGGACCGCCCACTGCAAACGGCAAACCGCACATCGGTCATGTACTTACCCGTGTAATCAAGGATATGATTCCGAGATACCGTACAATGAAGGGCTACATGGTTCCGCGTAAAGCAGGATGGGATACCCACGGACTTCCGGTAGAGCTGGAAGTAGAGAAGAAACTTGGTCTGGATGGCAAAGAGCAGATCGAAGAATACGGTATGGAGCCATTCATCAAACAGTGTAAGGAAAGCGTCTGGAAATATAAAGGAATGTGGGAGGATTTCTCCTCTACTGTTGGTTTCTGGGCTGATATGGAACATCCATACGTAACTTACTATGACGATTATATTGAATCCGAATGGTGGGCATTAAAAGAAATCTGGAACAAGAAGCTTCTGTATAAAGGCTTCAAGATCGTTCCTTACTGTCCAAGATGTGGTACCCCTCTTTCCGCACAGGAAGTATCCCAGGGATACAAAACTGTAAAAGAGCGCTCCGCAGTTGTAAGATTCAAGGTTGTTGGTGAAGATGCTTACTTCCTTGCATGGACAACAACACCATGGACACTTCCGTCCAACGTTGCACTCTGCGTAAACCCGGATGAGACTTACTGCAAAGTAAAGGCAGCAGACGGATATACCTATTATATGGCAGAAGCACTCCTTGACAAAGTCCTTGGCAAACTTGCAAAAGAAGAAGGCGAGAAAGCATATGAAGTTCTGGAAACCTACAAAGGAACAGACCTGGAATACAAAGCATACGAGCCGCTTTTTGCATGTGCAGGAGAGGCAGCAGCAAAACAGAAAAAGAAAGCTCATTTCGTAACCTGTGATAACTACGTTACTATGAGTGATGGTACAGGTATCGTTCACATCGCACCTGCATTCGGTGAAGACGACAGCAGAATCGGACGTAACTATGAACTGCCATTCGTACAGTTCGTAGACGGACAGGGTAACCTGACAAAAGAGACACCATACGCAGGCGTTTTTGTAAAGAAAGCAGATCCTATGGTTCTCACAGATCTGGACAAAGAAGGCAAGCTCTTCGATGCTCCGAAATTCGAGCATGATTATCCACACTGCTGGAGATGTGACACACCACTGATCTACTATGCAAGAGAATCCTGGTTCATCAAGATGACAGCAGTTAAGGATGACCTGATCAGAAATAACAATACAATCAACTGGATCCCTGAGAGCATCGGTAAAGGACGTTTCGGCGACTGGCTTGAAAACGTTCAGGACTGGGGTATCAGCCGTAACCGTTACTGGGGAACACCACTGAACATCTGGCAGTGTGAATGCGGACATATGCATTCCATCGGAAGCCGTCAGGAATTATTCGAGATGAGCGGTGATGAGAGAGCCAAGACAGTAGAGCTTCACCGCCCATACATCGATGAGATCACACTGAAGTGTCCGGAGTGCGGTGGAGAAATGCATCGTGTACCGGAGGTTATTGACTGCTGGTTCGACTCAGGAGCAATGCCTTTCGCACAGCATCATTATCCTTTTGAAAACAAAGAATTATTTGAGCAGCAGTTCCCTGCAAACTTTATCTCCGAGGCAGTAGACCAGACCCGTGGATGGTTCTACTCACTCCTTGCAGAATCCACACTGCTCTTCAACAAAGCACCATACAAGAACGTAATCGTTCTGGGACATGTTCAGGATGAGAACGGACAGAAGATGAGTAAGTCCAAAGGAAATGCAGTTGATCCATTCGATGCACTGAACAAATACGGCGCAGATGCCATCAGATGGTACTTCTACATCAACAGTGCTCCATGGCTTCCGAACCGTTTCCATGGCAAGGCAGTTGTGGAAGGACAGCGTAAATTCATGAGTACACTGTGGAATACTTACGCATTCTTCGTATTATATGCAGACATCGACAACTTCGACCCGACCAAATATGAACTGAACTATGACCAGCTTCCTGTTATGGACAAATGGCTCCTCAGCAGATTAAACACAACAGTTCAGGCAGTTGACAATGACCTGGCTAACTACAAGATCCCGGAAGCAGCAAGAGCACTTCAGGAATTTGTAGATGAGATGAGTAACTGGTATGTAAGAAGAAGCCGTGAACGTTTCTGGGCAAAGGGAATGGAGCAGGATAAGATCAATGCTTACATGACTCTGTACCATGCACTGGTAACCATCGCCAAGACAGCAGCTCCGATGATCCCGTTCATGACAGAAGACATCTATCAGAACCTGGTAAGAAGCGTGGATAAAGATGCTCCGGAGAGTATCCATCTCTGCGACTTCCCAACTGTAAACGAAGCATGGATCGACAAAGATCTGGAAGCAGATATGAAAGAGCTTCTGGAGATCGTAGTTCTGGGACGTGCCTGCAGAAATACAGCAAACATCAAGAATCGTCAGCCAATCGGAACCATGTATGTAAAAGCTGAGAAGAAAATGAGTGAATTCTACACTGACATCATCGCAGACGAACTGAATGTCAAAGAAGTAAAATTCGCAGATGATGTAGAATCCTTTATCTCCTACAGCTTCAAACCACAGCTTCGTACAGTAGGACCGAAATACGGTAAACTCCTTGGAGGAATCAGACAGGCTCTCACAGACATCAATGGAACAGCAGCAATGAACGAACTGAGAACCAACGGTGTCCTGAAATTGGATATCAACGGAAACGATGTAGAGCTTACAGAAGAAGACCTTCTTATTGAAACAGCACAGACAGAAGGCTATGTATCCGAATCTGACGGTGAAACATCCGTAGTCCTTGATACAAACCTGACACCTGAACTGATCGAAGAGGGATTCGTACGTGAGATCATCAGCAAGATCCAGACCATGCGTAAGGAAGCCGGCTTCGAAGTTATGGACAAGATCGTAGTATACGCTCACGGAAACGACAAGATCCAGGATATCATGAAAGCACACGAAGATGAGATTAAGTCAGAAGTACTTGCAGACGAAATGGTACTTGGCGAGACCGATGGTTATGTGAAAGAGTGGAACATCAACAAAGAAGCAGTAACTATGGGTGTTAAGAAACTGTAATTGACAACATTCGGTCAATTACTGACAAGGTAATGATAAGTTACAGGTATTTCACAGGAAATATACTACTTTCGCAATGCACGATAACAAAAAAATGTTATAAAATTCGGCAATTATACACATGACAGACTGTCGAAAAAAGAGTATCATTATCCTTGACAGTCTGATTTCAGAGAGGAAATTGGAGGCGGAGATTCTTTGCCCCCAATTTCTCTGATATGAGAAAACAGAAGAGTTGACGGAATGAAGAGGTTCACCGGCAATATCCGCAAGGTGTATTGCTGAGAATAAAGTGAACAGTGAAACCATTACGGGAGGTATGAAATGACAAACGAAATGTTCAAGAAAGAGGCATTCAAGAAAAGCGTAAAAGACAACGTAAAATTCCTCTATCGAAAAACAATTGAAGAAGCTACACAGGAGCAGATTTTCCAGGCAGTAAGCTACTCTGTAAAAGACGTTATCATTGATAACTGGCTTGCAACACAGAAAGCTTATGACGAACAGGATCCGAAGATCGTATACTATATGTCCATGGAATTCCTGATGGGACGTGCTCTCGGAAACAACCTGATCAACCTTTGCGCTTACGGTGAAGTAAAAGAAGCTCTCGAAGAGCTGGGATTTGACCTTAACTGTATCGAAGATCAGGAACCGGATCCGGCACTTGGAAACGGTGGTCTGGGAAGACTGGCTGCATGCTTCCTTGATTCTCTCGCAACTTTAAATTACGCAGCATATGGCTGCGGAATCCGTTACCACTACGGAATGTTCAAACAGAAAATCCAGAACGGTTATCAGATCGAGGTACCGGATAACTGGTTAAAGAACGGCTATCCATTCGAACTGCGTCGTCCGGAATATGCCAAGGAAGTACACTTCGGCGGATATGTAAGAGTAGAGTACGATCCTGAAAAGGGCGGAAACAAATTTATCCATGAAGGATATCAGGCAGTAAAAGCCATTCCTTATGATATGCCGATCACAGGATATGACAATGATGTAGTAAATACACTTCGTATCTGGGATGCAGAGCCGATCGTAGACTTCGAGCTTGATTCCTTTGACAAGGGTGATTACAAGAAAGCTGTAGAGCAGGAGAACCTTGCCCGCAATATCGTAGAAGTCCTTTACCCGAACGACAACCACTATGCAGGTAAAGAGCTGAGACTGAAACAGCAGTACTTCTTTGTATCTGCAAGCCTCCAGGCAGCAATTGCCAAATACAAAAAGAAACATGACGATATCCATAAATTATATGAAAAAGTAACCTTCCAGATGAATGATACACATCCAACTGTAGCAGTAGCAGAGTTAATGCGTATCCTCATGGATGAAGAAGGACTCGGATGGGATGAAGCATGGGAAGTAACAAGAAAATCTGTTGCTTACACAAACCATACTATCATGTCCGAAGCACTTGAGAAATGGCCGATCGAGCTCTTCTCCAGACTGCTTCCGCGTGTATACCAGATCATCGAAGAGATCAACCGTCGTTTCATTCTTGAGATCCAGGCTAAATATCCGGGAAATTATGAGAAGATCAAAAAGATGGCTATCATCTATGACGGACAGGTTAAGATGGCTCACCTTGCAATCGCGGCAGGCTACTCTGTAAACGGTGTTGCACGCCTTCATACAGAAATCCTGAAGAACCAGGAATTAAAAGACTTCTATGAAATGATGCCTGAGAAATTCAATAACAAGACAAACGGTATCACTCAGAGACGTTTCCTGCTCCACGCAAATCCACTCCTTGCAGACTGGATCACAGAGCATATCGGACCGGACTGGATCACAGACCTTCCTCAGTTGAAGAAACTGGCAGTTTACGCAGATGATGAAAAAGCACTCCAGGAATTCATGAACATCAAGTTCAAGAACAAAGAGCGTCTTGCAAAATACATCCTCGAGCACAATGGCGTAGAAGTAGACCCGCACTCCATCTTCGATGTACAGGTTAAGAGACTTCACGAGTACAAACGTCAGCTCCTGAACATCCTGCATGTTATCTATCTGTACAACCAGATCAAGATGCATCCGGAAATGGAATTCTATCCAAGAACATTCATCTTCGGTGCGAAAGCATCCGCAGGTTACGCAACAGCCAAGAAGATCATCAAACTCATCAACTCCGTAGCAGACGTAGTAAACAACGACGCTTCCATCAACGGCAAGATCAAAGTTGTATTCATCGAAAACTACAGAGTATCCAACGCTGAGTGGATCTTTGCAGCTGCAGACGTTTCCGAGCAGATTTCCACAGCAAGTAAAGAAGCATCCGGTACAGGTAACATGAAGTTCATGCTCAACGGTGCTCCTACACTTGGAACAATGGACGGTGCTAACGTAGAGATCGTAGAAGAAGTTGGCGCAGAAAACGCATTCATCTTCGGCTTAAGCTCCGACGAAGTAATCAACTACGAAAACAACGGCGGATACGATCCAAACGTAATCTACAACACAGACGAAGAAATCCGTCAGGTACTGATGCAGCTCATCAACGGAACCTTCTCCAATGATACAGAACTCTTCCGTGACCTGTACGATTCACTTCTCAACACAAAGAACACAGACAGAGCAGACCGCTACTTCATCCTCGCAGACTTCCGTTCCTATGCAGACGCACAGAAACGCGTAGAAGCAGCATACAGAGACGAAAAAGGCTGGGCTAAGAAAGCACTCCTCAACACAGCATGCAGCGGCAAGTTCACATCCGACAGAACTATCCAGGAATATGTAGATGATATCTGGCATCTGGATAAGGTTATTGTCAGAAAGAAATAATATGCTATATCTATAGAAGTAATTGCTTCTGAATAAAAATAAAGCCCCTGGCAGTACAGTTATCAGGACTGTGTTGCAGGGGCTTTTTGCTACAGTAGTGACATAATACATTAATTCATTTGTACGGGAAATTTTGTGTACAGACATATAATATAAAGGAACAAAAAGTTCTTAAAAACAGAGATTTGACTGGAAAAATGAGAAGGCATCTGTTACAATAGAAAATACAAAACAGAGTACCGGAGATGCAGAAACTGCTCTTTCTCCTGCCATTTTATGTCATAAGATATGAAAAAAGCAGAGAAGATATAGAGAAAGATCCAGAAAAACTTCAGAAATTGCTGGATGAATATGTGACAATATCCAGAAGACTGGAAGAAAGTCTGCTTGAAAACGGAAAAGAAGCACTGCATCGTTACCTTGTGGAAGTAATCATAAAAATTGCAGACTACATTTTCTCAGATTCAGAAAAAACAAAGAAGGGAGTTGACCGAGCCATGGGCGGAGAAGTATTAGAGCTGAAAACAGATAAGCTGATAAATGAAATAAGGCAAGATGTGAAAGAAGAAGTGAAAGAAGAAATAAAAACAGAGACGAAAGAAAAAATAGTAATCTGTATGCTAAAAAGAGGCAAAAGTACATTGGAAGAAATCGCTGCAGATACACAGATGCCGATTGAGCAGGTTGAAAGAATAAAAAAAGAACAACAGTTATAAAATGAGAAAATGGCAGAGAATTATAGAGGGTTCTCTGCCATTTGACCATACAGGGGTTGATACATCATCTTGTGATTAGAACGAACAACTCACCACATTTGTAACAAATTATAGATTTTTAGCATGAAAAATCAAGGAAAATAAATGCTTTTGAAGTGTATGAAATTTAAAAAAATCGTAAAATTCTTGAGCATTACCCTTGACAAAAAGTGGTGAAAGCACTATTATTAACCATAACAGACAGATTATGTCTAGGAATCTTTACCCAAAAAGAAATAGTTATATTAAGGAAAGGGGAACTATAATCATGACAAAGATTAAAAACACAAAGAAGGGCATGGCAAAAAAGACATTAAGTATGTCACTTGTTGTTGCAATGCTTGCTACTTCTAATGTGCCGGTATGGGCTGCTGAGTTCAGCGATGGTACTGACGCTTCCGTAGCTACTGAAGCAGATGCGTTCGCTGCAGAAGCTCCTGTTGTTGA
>NZ_JBWJVP010000052.1:0-2813 GCF_056339915.1 Blautia sp. ZXY-1-B12
CCGAAGCTGGGTTCTGGATGCACAGGGCAATAAGGTCTATGGTTCCTGGACAAAGGTTAAAAAGATCAAGATCACAGTTGTCACACCACAGCAGCCAAAGATCAGGGATATCACTGTAAAAGGAAACACAGTGACTGTTACTTACACAAAATGTAAAAATGCCACAGGTTATGAGATTCTGCTCGGAACCAAATACAAGACCTCCGCAGGAGAGAAGTATCCGGTTAAGAAATATGTGAAACGTACAGAAGGCAAAAATACCGTAACTGTAACCTTTACAAACGTAAAGAAAGGTACCTGGTATGTGACAGTGCGATCCTGGAATAGAACCTCCAAGAACAAGTCCAGAGTTTACAGTCCATATTCCACAATGAAGAAATTTGCTGTATGATTTTTTCGTAACTGAATAAACTGATACTAAAGAAAACAAGAGGTGCTGCTAAACGGCAGTACCTCTTTTCGGTACAGAAATGATTACCGGAGTAAGCAGAATGATCATATTATCCAGGAGGGCATATTTATGTGGGGATTTATAGTGGCATTGATTTCGGGGGCACTGATGAGTATTCAGGGAGTTTTTAATACGGAAGTGACAAAGCAGACCAGTCTCTGGGTATCAACCGGCTGGGTGCAGCTGTCGGCTTTTGCAGTCTGTGTTCTTGCCTGGCTTTTCACAGGACGGGAAAGTGTGGCTGCGCTCTGGCAGGTGGACAATAAATATACACTCCTTGGTGGTGTGATCGGAGCGTTTATTACAATTACAGTAATCCAGAGCATGGGAGCTCTTGGACCTGCCAGGGCGGCAATGCTGATCGTCATTTCGCAGCTGGCAGTTGCTTATGTAATTGAATTATTTGGATTGTTTGGGGTAGATAAAGAACCCTTTGAATGGCGCAAAATCCTTGGATTGCTGATTGCAATTTCCGGAATTGTTATATTTAAGTGGCAAAAATAAGAGTTTACTATTGTAAAATCATTAAGATTTCGTTACAATAAGGGTGGCATTATGGACAGGGGGACTCTTACTCTGAGAAATAAGAGGAGGATCCTTATGACAAAAATAAAAAACAGGTGTTGTTATACTGTGACACTGATATTATGCGGAACTTTGTTTCTTACAGGACTGACAGGATGTAAGAGCAGAGAGGCACAGTTTCTGATAGATGGATTGCAGGAAGCAAAGGCAGAGGTGGATGCGGAGTCATCAGAAGAGAAAACATCAGGACAGAAGTCGAAGAAAGATACAGATGAGAAGAAAGCTGATACAGAAGACCGACAGAATGATGATGGCAGTTCTGCAGAGTCCCGGGAAAAACAGGCAGAATCAGATGGTTCAGATGCAGGTAATGGGACGGAGATAAATTCAACTGAGGAAACGCAGCCAGAGATGATCTATGTAGATGTGTGCGGAGCAGTTGCAAATCCGGGAGTCTTTCAGCTGGCAGCCGGAAGCCGGGTGTTTCAGGCTATTGAGGCGGCGGGAGGATATCTTCCCGAGGCAGCTCTAACCTGTGTAAACCGTGCAGGAGTTCTGACAGACGGACAGCAGCTTTATATTCTCACACAGGAAGAGATGGAGCGGCAGGGACTGGATCCGGCAGAGATGGCCAAAGCAGCAGATGGGCAGATGAACGGAAACGCCGGGACAGGACAGAATGCAGGGCTGACTGTTCAGGTTCAGCAGGATAACAGGATCAACATAAATACAGCAGATGAAGCTCAGCTTACTACGCTGACGGGGATCGGTGCAACACGTGCACAGGCGATCATTGCCTACAGAGAAGAGAACGGGCCATTTGCTGCGATAGAGGATATTATGAATGTACAGGGTATTAAAGAAGGTACTTTTGCAAAGATAAAAGATGAGATAGTAGTAGGATAAGGAGAACCGAATGAGCAGGAAAGTTTTGGTAGTAGATGATGAGAAACTGATCGTAAAAGGAATCCGTTTTAGTCTGGAACAGGATGGTATGGAGGTAGACTGCGCTTATGATGGAGAAGAGGCAGTAGAGAAAGCAAAAGATAAAAAATATGATATTATCCTTCTGGATCTGATGCTGCCGAAGATGGACGGGCTGGAAGTATGCCAGCAGATCCGCGAATTTTCCAATGTGCCGATCGTGATGCTGACAGCTAAGGGCGAGGATATGGATAAGATCCTTGGTCTTGAATATGGTGCGGATGATTATATCACCAAACCGTTCAATATCCTGGAAGTTAAGGCACGTATCAAAGCGATCATGCGCCGTGCGGGAAGCGACCACGAGGAGAAAGAAAAGGCAAAGAGCATTCAGGTGGGCGATCTTCGTATGGACTGTGAAGGCAGACGTGTATTTATTGCAGGAAAAGAGATTAATCTGACAGCAAAGGAATTCGATGTACTGGAGCTCCTGGTATTTAATCCGAATAAGGTTTACAGCCGTGAGAACCTGCTGAATATTGTATGGGGTTATGAATACCCGGGTGATGTACGTACAGTGGATGTACATATCCGTCGTCTTCGCGAGAAGATTGAAACCAATCCGAGTGAACCGAAGTATGTACACACGAAATGGGGCGTTGGATATTATTTCCAGGCTCAATAAAAAGAACGCATGAAACAGGCAGACCACATTTTATGAAACAAAGATCATAAAATGTGGTCTGTTTTTTGTGCAGATAAAATGCATTCTGCTATTTTCTGTTTTTTATTTTATCTGTAATTATGATGTATCCATGTACAAGAAGATCAGTCACGATCAGTGCTGCCACTGACAATATCAGGCATTCTTTTACCCCAAATTCGTAAAAAGCAGCAAAACCGGCAAGTGTCC
>NZ_JBWJVP010000053.1:0-3056 GCF_056339915.1 Blautia sp. ZXY-1-B12
TTTCAGCTTAATCCCTTTTTTTACCAGTTCTGACAAAAGAAACCGGTATTGCATAAAATTATCAACGTATTTTTTCATGTCCTCTCCATTATTTCTGTTTTTTATTTCATTTTATAATTCTTTTGTGCAGAAATCTGTTATCGTCAGGCGGATATTTGCAATCCGCTTCGCAGTTTATTTTCTTTTTGCCGGACAACTGTCTCTACACAAAACAAACCACCTTGTACTGTATCATATTCTCTGATGTCTTGCAACCGGTATCCGTAATTTTGCGCAAAATAAAATCCCAATCTTTCCTGTCATTTTATGGTTATCCCATAAAATAATATAAAAGATCAGGATTTTTATATGTCATGCCAGTCAGTTAAAATGATCCACTGGAACCCCCATGCGTCTCACCCGAAGAACTTGTATGGGTACTGCTTCCACCGCCACCGGAACTCTCTTCCTTCGGCTTCGCCGTACGTGTGACCTGATGATACAGAAATATATCCCGGCTTCTGTTAATATGAAGACTTCCGTCTTTCATATAATCTGCTGCATCCGGCTTCATATGTACAGTCTTCATCCGGCTTCTCATTACTCCGGTTACGATCAGCGCGATCACAAATCCGACCACAAGCGAAATGAGAAATATCATATAAAAAGGGATGGTTTCCTCCGGCAGATTTTCTACATCGTACGGTTCTCCGCTCTGTGCCTGAATGATAAATTCTTCGCACAGATCAGCAAACTTCATAAAGCCCTCATAATACTCACCATCGGATAAATATGACACAAAGTTATCCGTCATATATTCCTGTCCTGCATCAGTAAAAATCTGAATAGCCTCTCCATGTGTGGAGATACACCACTTACGTTCTGACATGGTTATCAAAAACAATATACCACTCTTGTCCTCTCCCATGCCATAGTCATTATAATCAAAGAAATCATCTGCATAATCCTGCGGAACTGCACCATCCAGAGCCTCCTCTGTGACAACCACAACATCACAGCCGTAGTCCTCGCTGACCTGATCCAGTTTCGCCTCCAGTTCTTCTTCCTGCCCATCATCTAACAGATCTGCAAAATCTGCCAGCCTTTCTGTATGCACTTCTTCTGCCGCATAAACATTTTCTGAAAATGCTTCCGTCACAAATCCTGTTGTACCTGATACAGTAAGGACAGAGGCCAGAAATACAGGTATGATCTTTTTCTTCAGCATATCTTTCGTCCTCCCCTAAAAAATCAGCAGTCCGGCAAGGCACAAAACAACCGTAAATACAGCGGTCAGTCCGGCAAGCCATTTCAAATAAATTCCCCTGTCAATCGGAAGGTCTCCTGTCATTTTTCCGGTTTGTCCGTTCATTGCAAATATATATTTCTTATCTTTCCATGTTGTATTCAGAATCCATACCGGATACAGTGCATACTGTGCTTTTCCGCCTGAAATATTTACGTTTGTATTTTCGGGAACAACAGAAGCATAACCCTTCACTGTATCTGCCAGTACTTCCTCTGCGCTCTTTTTCATACGGTCATGTGCCCTGTTGATGCTCTCTTTTTCACTGACATCATACTTATCTGCCAGATATCCTGAAAGATATGCGGTCTGAAAATCCACAGACTCTGAAATTTTAAATGGTTCAATGGATTCCATCAAATCATCTGCCATCTTTTCTGATCCATCTACAGGTACAGAAACGAATGTCATCTCTCCGCTTCGCTCCACAGAATAGTAGCTGGTCTCCGTATAATCATAATCATGGTCACTCCACATTCTTACCTTTGTCGCCTTATAACGCACATCAGCATCAACATCCCCGTCAAAAAGCCAGAACGGAACATACAGCCCCTTAATCTCATCAATATGATTTTCCCTGCGAAATGCTTTTGGCAAAAATGTTCTTCCCTTAATATGCCTGTAATATGCTTCTTTTGCCGCTTTCTTATCCAATTTGAACGGAATCACCAGAATCCGGCCTTAATGCACCTTTAAACTTCTCTGTCATAATTACGGGATTTCCACAATACGGACAATTTGATGCTCCTGTATTCTCATCTGCGATAATCTCACCACCACAGGACTGACAGGTATAGACATTCATTCCATCTGTCTCACCTTCCTGCCATTCTCCACCGGCATCTGTCTGCCATCCTGACAGATCATCCTGCTGTCCGGCTTCACGCTCCATCTGCGCATCCAGTTCTTTTAATGTCTCAAGTTCAAATTCTGTATCACAGTATGGACACTTCATTTTCTGGGACTTACTGTCAAATTCTATTGCACCGCCACAGGCAGGGCATTTATATTCTCTCAGATCAGACATAGACATTTCTCCCCCTGCTGTATTTTACTGTCTTGGCTTTCCACATTCTGCACAGAACTTTCCTGTATTTACCGCACCACAGCTACATGTCCACTTTCCGGTCGGTCTTGGGCTTCCGCATTCAGAACAGAATTTACCGGTATTTACTGCGCCGCAGCTGCATATCCACTCTTCCCGCTGCGGTTTCGGTTTACCACATTCAGAGCAGAATTTTCCTGTATTCTCTGCACCACATTCACATTTCCATGTTCCTGCCCCGGATGCCGGCTGCATATTCTGTGCTGCCTGTTGCTGTGCTGCCTGCTGCTGTGCCCCCATCTGATAGAGATTCTGCATATTCGCTCCACCTGCCTGGCCTGCCATGCCCATTCCCATAAATCCGGTCATAGCACCTGCAGTGTTGGAGGCTGCTGATTTCATTGCATCTGCCTGAGCACCGGCAAGTGTCGCTGCTGCCATAGTCGGATCTCTGAGAATGGCATTCTTCTGTGCATCTTTGATAAGCTGTGCATCCTCTTCCGGAAGAGTCACAGGATTCATGGCAATGGAAACAACCGCAAGACCTCTGGTCTGCTGCCATTTTTTCGTAAGGGCTTCATTCATGGCATCGCATAATTCCAGAACATGTCCCGGAATGGCACTTGGACGGATCTGAAGTTCTGAGATTTTTGCAAATGCAGGCTGAAGAGCACTTACAAATTCTGTCTTTAACTGAACTTCAATTTCTTCTCTGTCATACTGCTG
>NZ_JBWJVP010000054.1:0-5373 GCF_056339915.1 Blautia sp. ZXY-1-B12
TGTCTTTCTAGCTCCACCCTCAGCAGTCTTGATTTTAACGGATTTTACGTTAGATTTCCACATTTTATTGGATCTTCTATGTGAATGACTTACATTATTTCCGAAATGAGCAGCTTTCTCACAGATTGCACATTTAGCCATGATAGCACCTCCTTGACGCTTTATTGTTACTGTCGTGCTGTGTGCATAGCGTCTGAACAGTAACCTTGTGTTCAACAGATTACATTGTAACAGATGAATTGTGCTTTTGCAAGCAAAAAAAGGAAAAAACTCAAAAATTATATTTCTTTTTCTGTGAAAAGAGGTTATAATACACTTACATACAATAATGAGCATTGGAGGTAACCATATGAATGGACGTATAGATTCCGGATTAGGTCAGATCATAATTGACACAGATGTAATCGCAACCTACGCAGGAAGCGTTGCTGTAGAATGTTTTGGTATCGTAGGCATGGCTGCAGTCAGTATGAAGGACGGACTGGTAAAGCTTCTTGGAAAGAACAGCCTGAAACATGGCATCAGCGTCAGAATTACAGAGGACAATAAAATCCGCCTGAATTTCCATGTTATTGTGGCATATGGCGTGAATATAAGTACAATTGCAGACAACCTTGTCAGCAATGTCAAATATAAAGTCGAGGCCTTTACAGGAATGGAGATCGATAAGATCGATATTTATGTAGAAGGCGTACGCGCAATTGATTAGGATAGAGGAGGAACTTGTGGTGAATAACAAAACCATAGATGCCAGAATACTTTCCAGGATGTTTCTTGCAGGAGCCAAGAATCTGGAAGCTAAAAAAGAATGGATCAACGAACTGAACGTATTTCCGGTACCGGATGGAGATACAGGAACCAATATGACAATGACGATCATGGCAGCAGCAGCAGAAGTAGGTTCTCTGGGAGAGCCTGACATGGAGTCACTGGCCAAGGCGATTTCTTCCGGTTCCCTGCGCGGTGCAAGAGGTAACTCAGGTGTTATTCTTTCTCAGCTTCTGCGTGGTTTTACCAGAAGTGTTAAGAACAGTAAGGAACTGGATGCCATTGACATCGCGGCAGCCATGGAGAAAGGTGTGGAGACTGCATATAAGGCAGTCATGAAACCGAAGGAAGGAACAATCCTTACTGTTGCAAGAGAGGCTGCTGCCAAGGCTGTAGAGCTTGCGGAGACAGCAGAAGGATCTGGATACATTTTTCCAGAGCGTGATCGCTCATGCGGAGGAAACTCTGGCAAAGACACCGGAGATGCTGCCGGTTCTGAAAGAAGCAGGAGTAGTGGATTCCGGCGGACAGGGACTTCTGGAAGTATACCATGGTGCATATGATGGTTTCCTTGGCAAAGAGATTGATTATACACAGTTTGACAAGGCAAAAGGTCCTGCTGTGACTAAGATCGATGCACAGACAGAGGCTGATATTAAATTTGGTTATTGTACAGAGTTTATTATTCTTCTGAACCAGCCGATGTCCGAGGAGACAGAGCATGAATTTAAGAAATTCCTGATGTCTCTTGGTGATTCTATTGTGCTTGTTGCAGATGACGAGATTGTGAAGGTTCATGTTCATACCAATCATCCTGGACAGGCTATTGAGAAAGCCCTTACCTTTGGTGCACTTTCACGTATGAAGATCGACAATATGCGTGAGGAGCATCAGGAGAAGCTTATAAAGGATGCCGAGAAAATGGCGAAAGAACAGGCAGAACAGGAAGAAAAAGAAGAAGCAGCACAGCCGCCGAAGGAAGTTGGCTTTATTTCCGTATCTGTGGGAAAGGGAATGACAGAGATCTTTAAGGAACTGGGTGTGGATTACCTGATCGAGGGCGGTCAGACGATGAACCCGAGTACAGAGGATATGCTCAATGCCATTGCAAAAGTAAATGCAAAGACTATTTATATTTTCCCGAACAATAAGAATATTGTTCTTGCTGCAAACCAGGCAAGGGATCTTACTGAGGATAAAGAGATCGTGGTTGTGCCGACTAAGACCATTCCGCAGGGAATTACTGCCATGATCAGTTATGTGCCCGAGAAGAACAGTGCGGAGAATACTGAGGCTATGCTTCAGGCAATCGAACATGTGAAGACCGGACAGATCACGTATGCTGTGCGTGATACAAGGATTGATGATAAGGAGATCCATGAGGGTGATATGATGGGTATCGGTGATCATGGAATCCTGGCTGTTGGCAAGGACCGCATGGAAGTTGCCAAGGAGACAGTTGCCCAGATGGTGGATGATGAGTCTGAGGTGATCAGTATTTATTATGGTGCTGATACTGAGGAGGCTGAAGCTGAGGAGCTGGCAACGGCTCTGGAGGAGGCTTATCCGGATTGTGATGTGGAACTGAATGCGGGTGGACAGCCGATTTATTATTATGTTATTTCTGTAGAGTAGGATAATAGAGTTTTTGAGAGAGATAAACGAATAGTTCATGTGATGAAAACGGGTATAGGCCATTGTTGAGGGTGGGTATATCCGTTTTCGTGTTATAAAAGGGGCCGGCAGGAAAATATTTGTGTCAGGATGCGGTTTCGGCATCTAAGAGATACCTGCAAATGCATCCTGACACAAATATTTTCCTGCCTGAGATTTGGATAGTGGAAGTTTATTGTCGGCAGATTATTGTGATTGAAGAATGAGGGTTGCTTGATTTGGTTATTTTTTGCAGGGATAAGATAGATAATTTTTACTGGCTGTAAGGGATATTCATAATTATATTGTAGTAGAAAGGAATCGGTGGTATATGTCAACATCTTTGCGTACTTTGAAGGGCGTGGGGGAGAAAACGGAAAAGTTATTTGCGAAAATAGGAGTTACGGATATGGAATCTCTTCTGAGTTATTATCCACGTAATTATGATGCGTATGAGGAGCCTGTTGAGATCCGGTCTCTGGAAGAGGGAGCTGTTGTGGCGATTTCTGTGGCGGTTATAACGGGTGTGTATGTGAATCAGGTGCGGAATCTTCAGGTGATCACGACCACTGTGGCAGATCTTACGGGGAAAATTTCTGTTACGTGGTTTAATGCACCGTATCTGCGTTCTGCAGTCAGGAAAGGCAGCAGGTTTGTTCTGCGGGGGCGTGTCGTCAGGAAGCAGGGGAAGCTGCAGATGGAGCACCCTGAGATTTTTACGCCTGCGGCTTATGAGGAGATTCTGCACAGTCTTCAGCCGATTTATGGACTGACTGCGGGGCTTTCTAATAAGACGATCGTGAAGCTGATCCATCAGGTGCTTGATGAGCAGAAGCTTCAGACAGAGTATTTGGCAGATGAGTATAAGGAGAGGTATCACCTGGCAGACAGGAATTTTGCGATTCCTGCGATTCATTTTCCCAAAAATATGCAGGAGCTGTTAGCTGCAAGGAGAAGGTTGGTGTTTGACGAGTTTCTTCTTTTTATTCTTGCTGTGCAGTCTTTGAAGGAGAAGACGGAGGAAGCACCGAATGCGTTTCCCATGCATCCGGTATGGACGACAGAGCAGATTATTGAAAGTCTGCCCTATGATCTGACAAAGGCGCAGTTGAATGTGTGGCATGAGATTGAGAGGGATTTAAGCGGCCAGGCTCTGATGTCCAGACTGGTTCAGGGAGATGTAGGAAGTGGTAAGACGATCCTTGCGTTTCTTGCAATGATCATGACTGTGGAGAATGGATATCAGGCAGTGCTTATGGCACCTACGGAGGTTCTTGCAAGGCAGCATTTTCAGGCAATGGAGAAGTTGCTGCAGGAACAGAATATTGATTTTGGGCATCCGGTTTTGCTGACAGGATCAGATACCGCAAAGGAGAAAAGGGAAAAATATGTGCTGATCGCGTCAAAAGAGGCTAACCTGGTGATAGGAACGCATGCGCTGATTCAGGAAAAAGTGCAGTACAATAATCTTGGACTGGTTATTACAGATGAGCAGCATCGTTTTGGTGTGAAACAGAGGGAAGCACTGACTACTATGGGAAACCCGCCTAATGTGCTGGTGATGAGTGCTACACCGATTCCAAGGACGCTGGCGATCATTATATACGGGGATCTGGATATTTCAGTAATTGATGAACTTCCTGCGCAGAGACTTCCCATTAAAAATTGTGTGGTGGATACTTCTTATAGGCCGAAGGCTTATTCCTTTATGGAGAAGCAGATCCGTCAGGGACGGCAGGTTTATGTGATCTGTCCAATGGTGGAGGAGAGCGAAGGGATGGATGGGGAAAATGTGCTGGATTATACCCTGAAGCTTCGCAATGTTTTTTCGCCGGATATAAAGATTGCTTCTCTTCATGGAAAGATGAAAGCGAAAGAGAAGAATGTGATCATGGAGGCTTTTGCCGCAGGGGAAATTCAGATCCTGGTATCTACTACTGTAGTTGAGGTAGGAGTGAATGTGCCTAATGCTACAGTGATGATGGTGGAGAATGCCGAGCGTTTCGGGCTGGCACAGCTTCATCAGCTTCGTGGGCGTGTCGGTAGAGGGGAATATCAGTCATATTGCATTTTTATGCAGGGAAATGGTGCAAAGGAAATTTCTAAACGTCTGCAGATCCTGAATAAATCCAACGATGGATTTTATATTGCAGGAGAGGATCTGAAGCTTCGCGGTCCTGGTGATCTTTTTGGAATCCGCCAGAGTGGTCTGCTGGAATTTAAACTGGGGGACATCTATCAGGATGCGGATATCCTGAAAGCTGCCAGTGAAACGGCTTCGGAGATTCTGTCCCTTGATGCGGATTTAAGCCTTCCGCAGAATGAGGAACTTCAGAGGAGACTTTCGGCATATATGAAGGAAGATCTGCGAGAATCTAGGACTATAGAAAATGACGGATACAGAGTAAAAAATAATACTGTTCATGTTACTGTTCATAAGATGCCTAAATTATAAAAACAGAAAAACATTGCAAAAGCAGAAGATTCGTAGTATTCTATTTTCATAAAAGAATGTTACTGTTTATCATATTTTCGGTAACATAAGAATACCTGTAACTGTACAAAACTGAGCAGTTACGAATACTTATACCTTGTAAGGAGGCTAATCATATGGCAACAAAAGCAACTACAGCAGATCTCAACACATCCACTGCGAAGACAACCGAAGTTAAAGAAGGCTCCTGCAAAGACAACTGCTGAAGAAGTAGCTGTAAATAAAGAAGCAAACAAGAAAGAAACTGCTGAAACAGAGACTGTAAAGAAAGAAACAACAGCAAAGAAACCGGCAGCAAGAAGAACAAGAAAGACTGCAGAAAAGAAATCAGCAGAAGCAGAGAAAGAAACCGAGAAAGAAAGAAACAGCTAAAGCAGCAGACACTGTAGAAAAGAAACCGGCAGAAACAGAGAAAGAAGCCGAGAAAAAAGAGACAGCTAAAACAACAAAGACTGCTG
>NZ_JBWJVP010000055.1:0-5469 GCF_056339915.1 Blautia sp. ZXY-1-B12
GGATAGCCCTTTCCATCCCATCTTTCATGGTGCCATCTGCAGATTTCCCATGCGGTATGTACCAGTGGATGATCTTGTGGAAAGTCCATGTCCTTAATTATATCCGCGCCAAGTTCACTATGGGTTTTCATAATCTTAAATTCTTCAACGGTAAGTCTGCCTGGTTTATTCAATATTTCTTCCGGAATACGAATCTTACCAATATCATGAAGGGAAGAAGCAGTTGTAATCAAAGCAATATCTGCCTCTGTCAAAGGATAAGCATCTGTTAATTTTACCAGTTGTCTCAGCATCATCTCCGTTGCTGTTTTAATATGCAGGATGTGTTCTCTGCTCTCACTGTTACGGGATCCCAATATATTACTCATAATTCGGATCATGATATCATTATTTTCTTCTTTTTCGTAAACCTGATCATAAACCACATTTATCAGATGCTTTTGGTTCATATAGAGGCCCAAGGTATTCTGAACTCTTTTCTTTACAATCACAGAATCAAACGGTCGTGTGATATAATCTGTGATTCCCAGCTCATATGCCTTACGCATAGTATCAACAGCATCTTCAGAAGATACCATGATTACAGGAATTTCAGCAATACACTGGCTTCTTTTCATTATTTTCAAGACTTCAAAACCATTCATCTGTGGCATATTGAGGTCCAAAAGCATCAGATCAATTTCAATATTTTCTCCTATCATCTGGATTGCCTGATTACCATTTTCAGCTTCCAGATAATTATAAGTTTCTCCGAGAATCTCCTTCAATATGTCCCTGTTTAATTTTGAATCATCTACAATCAGTATTTTTTGTCTTTTATCCATATTTTTTATTACCTTTATCCTTGTGGATTTTATGATGTTCCAAACACCTGGTCAAAGACAGCAAGTATTGTTTTTATATCAATTGGGATAGATTTCGCATCCTCTCGATCCATTTTTCTGATTCTGCGGGTAGCTTCCAGCCCTCCCATTTTGGGCATCATCAGATCCATCAAGATCACATCAAAGTATCCGGGTTCTGAATTCTCAAAGATTTCTACAGCTTCCCGTCCATTCCATGCCTTTGTCACTATCATTTTTTCTTCTTACAGCAGAAACTCAGCAATTTCCATATTCAGCTCATTGTCTTCCACCAGCAGAACCTGAATTCCCTCTACTGAACAGTTCTGATACATATGAAATTTCTTTTTCTGTTCCTCTGCAGAGATTTCAAAAGAAATATGGAGAATAAATTTGGTTCCTTTTCCCTGTATGCTCTCAAAGAAAAGTAGTTCCTCCCTGCAGTTCTATCAGTTTTCTGGAAATGGCAAGTCCCAGACCGGTACCTGCATATTTTGTTCTGGCTAACTGTCCTTCCTGGGCAAAAGGCTCAAATGCCCTTTTCTGAAATTCCTCACTCATACCGATCCCGGTATCTGTACAGGTCAGTTCATATTCCGCAGTGGTATCCGTATAGGATACCTCACGACAGGTAACTGTCACAGAACCGCCATCATGATTATATTTTACTGCATTACTGCCGATATTCATCAATATCTGCTGGTGTTCAGCACCGGAGAAACTACAGGTTTTTCATCTCTGTCCAACAACGGAGTCATTCCTCCCGTATATCCTGATGCATGAAACACATAGTTTACTCCCGTTTCCCTGTCCACCCAGATTTCCATTACATTCATGGTTCCTTGTGAATAGACTTTTTCGAATCTGTCATTTTTCCCATTCAAACACCCTCCAGCTTTAAATATTAGTTCTTCTCGTGATTCAATATCCAGGCAAATGCTTTTGCTGTTCTCATATCCGGTTCCCGGTAATGATTACCCGAATTCCATTCCAATGTACAATCTACGCCACATTCTTTAAGCCAATCATACCCGCTCCGGATGCAGTTTCCGACCTGAGCCATAACCGGATTTCTCGTCTTTTCCTCTCTGTCACCCAGACTCAGATAAACAGTTTTGCTCTTAATCTCATGTTCCCTCATATAATCAATAAATCCAGGAAACCAGACAGACGGAGATACAGCAGCGATTCCTGTAAAAATATCCGTTTGGTATGCTGCCCATAAGGAAAACAGTCCTGCCAAAGAATATCCGCCAATATAGTATTTCTTCTTATCTGAACAAAGCGTCAGTATTTTCTCCAGCGTTTTAACTGCGCCTCCACCAAAATCGTCATCCTTAAATACAGCCTGAGCCTTCCACGGCGAAAGATCATCGTTCCAGTCATCAATTTCCACTGCGATATATTTGAAATCCGCGGAAGTTAACCTATGTATTTCCCTCACCTCGTTTTCTATCCATGGAAGTTCGTGTTTCCCGACAGGCTGGATCAGAACAGTATCCGATTTTCCAAATTCATGCGTTTTCATCCGCGCCTCCATCATACGTTAATTGATATTTGTAGTATAGCATTTTACAATACTACAATCAATGCATGAAACCTGAAGGTTTTTCAATCCTTTTATCCATGAATACACCTACAAAAGCTTTTTTCGTCGGTATTCTCTATTCCTCAAAAGTACACAGAAACAGACCATCATTCATATTTCTCATTATGAGAAAGAAATGTCAAAAATACAGAAACAAATATTATATCGATTACTCAGGAATTCTAGAGCTTATCCAACTTGCAAAAAACATGTTGACATTTTCTAAAAATAGTATATAATCAAAAACAATCAAAGACAAGGACGTCACGTGGGTTATCCCATGTGGCGTTTTTTTATGCAACAGATAATCATTCTGATCATATCTGTCTCTGATAAAAAATATATCACAGGAGGAATTATTATGGGAAGTATTGGAAGTATCAACAAACCGAGCAAGGGATTTTTGGTAGCAGCAATTCAGATGCCTGTACCAATCATTAATTCACGTGCAGATATCGACAAACAAGTAAAAGAAATTGTTCGTACTTTACATGCAACAAAAGCAGGTTATCCTGGAGCGGAACTGATCATATTTCCAGAATATAGTACCCAGGGGCTGAACACTTCAAAATGGCTGACGGAAGAATTTTTGTGTGATATTCCCGGAGCTGAAACTGAAGCTTTTGCAAAGGCTTGTAAAGAAGAAAAGGTCTTTGGTGTATTTTCTATTATGGAACGTAATCCAGATCCGACAAAAAATCCATATAACACAGCAATCATTATAAATCCGGACGGTGAGATTTGTCTGAAATATAGAAAACTCTTCCCATGGAATCCTGTTGAACCGTGGTATCCCGGTGATCTGGGAATGCCTGTATGTGAGGGACCTGGAGGTTCCAAACTTGCAGTATGTATCTGTCACGATGGAATGATTCCGGAACTTGCAAGGGAAGCTGCCTATAAGGGATGCAACGTATATATCCGTATTTCCGGTTATAGCACACAGGTTAATGATCAGTGGATCCTTACCAACCGCTCCAATGCATGGCAGAACCTTATGTATACTGTTTCAGTTAATCTTGCAGGTTATGACGGAGTTTTCTATTACTTTGGCGAAGGACAGATTACAAACTACGACGGAACTGTTCTTGTCCAGGGACAGCGAAATCCGTATGAAATCGTTACTGGTGAAATTCATCCAGAACTTGCAGATCAGGCCAGAAAGGAATGGGGCCTTGAAAATAATATTTATAATCTCGGTCATCGTGGTTATGTTGCAAAGCCAGGCGGAGAATCTGACAGTGGCCTGACCTATATTAAAGACCTTGCTGAAGGAAAGTATCATCTTCCATGGGAAGACGATATGGATATCAAAGACGGAACAATTTATGGATATCCTACAACAGGCGGACGTTTTGGTACTGAACCTTCACCTGATCCCTACGGAATCCATGAATATAAAGGAATTGATTATCATACAAAAAAATAAGCTTACAAAACTCTTATAATCATATTAAGGTCTGCCGTTTACACCTTTCCGTGCAAACGGCAGACTTCTATACCTACAACATGTTTTTACGGTACATCCTGTTCCTCAAAAAGTGAATTCGAATTCACTTTTTTACTCTCTTCTTACTTGACACAAGAAATAATCCCACTGACATGACACGCAATATCTACAAGTTTTGTCAGCAGGATTATGGTTTTTACTTTGCGGAGAATACTCCACTTATCAACCATGCCCATTTGACATATTCGATCCAACAATAATATAACATCAATAAGCAGACCGCAGCTGAATCTTAACTGATCTTGTTGTTTTTCAGATCCGAATATCAGTCCTGTAGCCCATCCGCAGACAAACCCCCCCCTTCCATCACCTTACCAGTCAGCTTTCCTGTATTATTTTATCAGTCTTTTTCGCTACGGACATTTCAATGCCAAAAACTTCCAATTAAAGCCATCAGCTTAACGTAACGTATCACTTCGCTTAATAAAATTGGTACAAGCATTAGTTTCTGTTTCCGGATACAGAATACCACTCTCTCTTCCAAGTTTAAAACAACGCATCATCCAAATCATGTTTCGTGCAAGATTCCGCATAGTCCTGCATACCTTCTTCATCCTGAGACGCTTCCTCTCCATAAAGTCCATGCACCATGTTCCAATAGGTAGAACCGGCGACTGGCATCTGCGCAATCCCAAAATATTTATTGATTCCATCAAGCGCTGCTGTGGTTCCTCCTCTTCTCGCCACTGCAACAGCAGCACCCGGTTTAAATTTGAAAGCGTCATAACCTCCAGCACTGTAAAAGGCTCTGTCCAGGAAATCATAAAGGCGTCCACTTGGATGTGCAAAATATACTGGTGTTGCAAATACAAAGCCATCTGCTGTTTTAGCCTTTTCAACAAATTCATTCACACCATCATCTTTAATCACACACTTTCCTGTTTTTTGACAGACATTACATTGAAGACAATCTGCTATCGGCTTTCCTCCAAGCTGAACAACCTCTGTTTCTACTTCTTCTGAATGAAATACTTTGATCATTTCTTCCAAAGCTGCCATTGTTGTTCCATGCAGATGACTGCTTCCGTTAACAAGCATTACTTTCATTTAATTCAATCTCCGTTGATTTTTCTATCAATTTTGGCAAAGCACCACGTCCATAGGATATAATCTACCGCATGGACATAAGCGCACGTCTTGCTGTTTTTTTTTGATACAGTTCCAGATTTTTTACGCTTATCTTTTTACTCATTTTCTTCCAAATCTTCCCATGGTTTCAGCCCCATTTCTTCCCAGGTGACACCATACGGTGCACCTCCGGAGGTATAACCAGCAATAAAGAAAAATCGGTCATCCTGCAAGATTTCTTCTTTGGTCAGATTATCTCTTGCTTCTTTTTTCCGTTTTGCTCGCTTCTGCTGCTTCTTTTGTTTCGCAACAGCTGTTTTTTCTTCAGGAGCTTTCCTTTGTTTTTTGGTATTTAATGTTTCTATTGTAATCCCATCCTTAATATCTTTCAATATACGAGATTCATATCCTAAGACACGTTTTTCAACAACTTTATAAAACTCTTCGTATTCTGTTTTAGG
>NZ_JBWJVP010000056.1:0-7430 GCF_056339915.1 Blautia sp. ZXY-1-B12
GACCTCAATGTAAAGCTGGTGCGTCCTGCTGGGGATATGCTGGGGCTTCATTCTGAATTTCTTCCTGCCAGCAAGCGATATATCAATGACTATGTGCAGTATGTAAAATCAGATTTTTTAGCTGGGCTGGGCTTTGGAGCTACCCAGCAGTTAGGGGAAACTACGGGTATCTATATGGGCTATTCCGTTGATACGGGAAGAAATGTGTACCTGCAACCGTCTTTAGCTTCGCAGGGAGTAAAAGGAACAGTTACCAACGCCCTTGCTTCTGCTTTTGTCGGTTCGCTTGGCGGTGGGAAATCGTTCTGTAACAATCTTCTAGTGTATTATTCGGTTCTCTTTGGGGGACATGCGGTTATCTTAGACCCAAAAAGTGAGCGTGGCAACTGGAAAGAAACGCTCCCAGAAATCGCCCATGAAATCAATATCGTAAACTTAACCAGCGATAAAGACAATGCAGGACTTCTTGACCCGTTTGTGATTATGAAGAATGTAAAGGACGCTGAAAGTCTGGCAATCGACATCTTAACATTTCTTACGGGTATTTCCTCTAGGGACGGCGAAAAATTCCCCGTACTTCGTAAAGCGGTTCGTTCCGTTACCCAGAGCGACAGTCGGGGCTTGCTCCATGTGATAGACGAGCTACGCCGTGAAGATACGCCCATATCAAGAAATATCGCAGACCATATCGACAGCTTCACGGACTACGACTTTGCACACCTGCTGTTTTCAGACGGTACGGTGGAAAATGCTATCAGTCTGGATAATCAGCTTAATATCATTCAAGTAGCAGACCTTGTGTTGCCAGATAAAGATACCACTTTTGAGGAATACACGACCATTGAATTATTGTCGGTGTCTATGCTGATTGTGATTAGTACCTTTGCCCTTGATTTTATCCATTCGGACAGAAGTATTTTTAAGATTGTAGACCTTGACGAAGCATGGGCGTTCTTAAATGTGGCACAAGGCGAAACCTTATCAAATAAGCTGGTTCGTGCTGGGCGAGCTATGCAGGCAGGCGTTTATTTCGTTACACAATCTTCTGGGGACGTGGCAAAGGAAAGTCTGAAAAACAATATCGGCTTGAAGTTCGCTTTCCGTTCTACTGACATCAACGAGATAAAACAGACCTTAGAATTTTTCGGTATCGACAAGGACGACGAAAACAGCCAGAAACGGCTTCGTGATTTGGAGAACGGACAATGCTTATTGCAGGACTTATACGGGCGTGTCGGTGTAGTGCAGATACACCCAGTTTTTGAAGAACTGCTACACGCCTTTGATACCAGACCGCCCGTGCAGAGAAATGAGGTGGAGTGATGAAAGAAAGGATAAAAGGTGCGTTCACAAAAAAGAAGATTTTCCACTTTCTCAAAATGGCTCTGTTCGTGGTGGCACTCTCCCTTATCCTGCTTTCACTTCTGGGGACGGTGGCTCATGCGACGGGGCTTGTGGACGATACCATAAACGCAGAAAATCTTTACTCAAAATATCCCCTTTCCAACTACCAGCTTGATTTTTATGTGGATAATAGCTGGTCGTGGCTTCCGTGGAACTGGCTGGACGGAATTGGAAAATCGGTGCAGTACGGACTTTACTGCATTACCAACTTTGTCTGGACGATAAGCCTTTATTTAAGCAATGCCACAGGGTATGTGGTGCAGGAAGCCTATAAGCTGGACTTCATCAACGATATGGCAGACAGTATTGGAAAAAGCATACAGACCCTTGCAGGTGTAACACAGAACGGTTTTTCCAGTTCTGGCTTCTATGTTGGTTTTCTGCTTCTCATTATCTTAGTGGTAGGACTTTATGTTGCATATACGGGACTTATCAAACGGGAAACCAGCAAAGCACTTCATGCTGTTATCAACTTTGTTGTGGTATTTGTGTTGTCCGCTTCGTTTATTGCCTATGCTCCCGATTACATCAAAAAGATAAATGAATTTTCATCAGACATCAGTACCGCTTCACTTGATTTGGGAACAAAAATCATGCTCCCCAACTCTGACAGCGAGGGCAAGGACAGCGTGGACTTGATACGGGACAGCCTATTTTCTATTCAAGTGGAACAACCGTGGCTCTTGCTTCAATTCGGTAACAGCAACGCAGAGGAAATCGGGACAGACCGTGTAGAAGCTCTTGTATCGGCAAGCCCAGAGGACGAGGACGGGAAAACCAGAGAGGCAGTCGTGAAAACAGAAATCGAGGGCAACGACAACAACAATCTGACGATACCGCAGGTCGTGAACCGTTTAGGTATGGTGTTCTTCCTACTGTTCTTCAACTTAGGGATAACAATATTTGTATTCTTGCTTACGGGCATGATGTTGTTTAGCCAGATACTTTTTATTATCTTTGCAATGTTTTTACCTATCAGCTTTTTACTTTCCATGATACCGAGTTATGAAAGCATGGCAAAGCAGGCAATCGTAAGGGTGTTTAATACCATAATGACACGGGCAGGAATAACGCTCATTGTAACGGTGGCGTTCAGCATTTCCAGTATGTTTTATAACATTTCCACAGATTATCCGTTTTTCATGGTGGCGTTCTTGCAGATAGTATGTTTCGCTGGTATCTACATGAAGCTGGGCGATTTAATGAGTATGTTCTCTTTGAACGCTGGCGACAGTCAAAACATGGGACGCAGGATATTCCGCAGACCATATCTGTTTATGCGACATAGAGCTAGGCGTATGGAAAGACGGCTTGCTGGTGCGGTTACTGCTGGCGGTGTTGCTGGTGCGGTGGCAGGTAGCACGATTTCAAACAGAAAACCGACAAGGAACACAGCCACAAAAGACAGTCGGGGCAATACATCTACTTCCAGTATGGGACAGCGTGCAGGCTCAAAGGTGGGTGCTGTCTTAGATACGAAAAATAAAGTGAAAGACAAGGCAAATGCTGTCAAAGAGAATATCAAGGATATGCCGACACAGACCGCTTATGCGGTGTATTCCGCAAAGGAAAAGGCAAAGTCCAGCGTGTCCGACTTTAAGCGTGGCATGGTGCAGGAACAGCAGTCCAGACAGACGGGACGTTTGGAAAAGCAGGAACAGCATAGACAGAATATCGCTGACAAACGTATGGAGCTTCAAAAGGCACAAGAAGCAAGGCAGGCACAGCGAAAGACGGACGGATCAGCGACAACGGGAGCTACCCGTCCCCATGAGCGACCAGCCACAGCTTCAACCATTCCAAAGCCGAGTGCGGAAAAAATGCAGGAAGTGAAACGCCCTGCCACAGCGACCACTTCAAAAGCAAGTGAGCCAGTCAAGACAAATGTTATCAAAGAGCGTCCGCTATCTTCTGGTGCTTCTGATAGAAAAGCGACCCAGCCTGCACAGCCAGTACATAGTTTATCACAACAGCAGAATGTAGAAAAAGTGGTATCGCAGGAAACACACCAGAATGACACCAAAGACCGCAGGATAAAGGTTCAGCAAACACAAACCGTCCAGAAGAACCAACAGACCATAGAGAAAACTCGTAACCTTGTAACGAAGAAAGGACAGAAGAAAAAATGAAACTGAAACATATCGCTCTTATCGGCAGTCTGTTTCCTATCCTCTTTTCTCTGGTGCTTTTCTTTGGGGTGCTGATTAGTGCGGACAGCGACGATGAGAACAGCAACTTTTCTTCTGGCATTACGGGTATGAACTTATCCGCAGAAGTCTTGAAACATCAGCCTATGGTGGAAAAGTACGCCAGAGAAAACGGTATCTCCGAGTATGTCAATGTGCTACTTGCTATCATTCAAGTAGAAAGTGGCGGTACGGCAGAAGATGTTATGCAGAGTTCGGAAAGTCTGGGTTTACCGCCCAACTCTTTAGATACGGAAAGCTCAATCAAGCAGGGGTGTAAGTATTTTGCGTCCCTGCTTTCTTCCTGCAAAAATCAAGGTATCGACGACTTGAATGTAGCAATACAGTCTTATAACTATGGCGGTGGCTATGTGGGATATGTGGCAGGAAAAGGAAAAAAACACACTTTTAATCTTGCAGAGAGCTTCGCCCGTGAGAAATCGGGTGGAAAGAAAGTAACCTACACCAACCCGATAGCCGTTGCTAAGAATGGGGGCTGGCGGTATGGCTATGGAAATATGTTCTATGTGGAAGTAGTCAATCAGTATTTAGCAGTTCCGCAGGTATCGGGAGAACTGGCACAAAAGGTAATGAATGAAGCGTTGAAATATCAAGGCTGGAAGTATGTGTATGGTGGCAGTAACCCGAATACTTCCTTTGATTGTTCGGGATTGACGCAATGGTGCTATGGAAAAGCTGGTATCTCCTTACCGAGAACAGCACAAGCACAGTATGACGCAACCCAACATCTGCCACTCTCGCAGGCAAAAGCAGGCGATTTGGTGTTTTTCCATTCCACCTATAACGCTGGTTCGTATGTAACACACGTCGGTATTCTTGTTTCGCCGACACAGATGTACCACGCAGGCGACCCGATAGGATATGCAGACCTAAGTAGTAGTTACTGGCAACAGCACTTAATCGGTGCAGGACGAGTAAAACAATAGAAAGGACTTGAAAAATATGTTTAAGAAGAATAAGAAACAGACAGAAACTATCAAAGAACCAAAAGAAAAAAAGGTGCGTACTGTCAAGGTAGGCACACATAAGAAAACCGTGATTGCGTTGTGGGTGGTGCTTGTCGCAAGCGTGAGCTTTGGGGTGTATAAGAATTTTACGGCTATCGACCAGCACACCACCCATGAAAAAGAAATCATTGAACTTTGCTTGCAGGACACCAACGGGATAGAAAATTTCGTGAAAAACTTTGCGAAGTCCTATTACACATGGGATAACAGCAAAGAAGCTATCGAAGCAAGGACGCAGGCAATCAGCGGTTATCTGACAAAGGAATTGCAGGACTTAAATGTAGACACCATTAGAACCGATATACCGACCAGCTCCACGGTTACAGATGTGATTGTATGGCATATCGAGCAATCGGGAGCGGACACTTTTTCTGCTACCTACGAAGTAGATCAGCAGATAAAAGAGGGAGAACAGACAAGCAATGTGAAAGCAACCTATACTGTAAAAGTCTATGTGGACGCAGACGGGGATATGGTAATCGTTCAAAACCCTACCCTTGCACCAGCAGTTGAAAAATCAGACTATGAGCCTAAGACACCAGAAGCAGACGCAAGCGTGGACGCTGATACGGTAAATGACGCTACCGCTTTTCTGGAAACATTCTTTAAGCTGTACCCAACAGCGACGGAAAAAGAGCTTGCTTACTATGTATTGGGAAATGTGATTGAACCTATCGGCAGGGACTACCTTTATTCTGAACTGGTAAACCCTATCTTTATAAAGGACGGCGACAATGTGAAAGTCAAGGTTGCGGTAAAATTCATTGATAATCAGACAAAAGCGACGCAGGTATCGCAGTATGAGCTTGTGCTACATAAGGATAGTAACTGGAAGATTGTAGGATAAATGATATAGCGTGCATTTCCTATCAGATTTGCACGCTTTTACAAAACGACAAGAAAACTGTGCAAAAATATTGACTTGTAATGACCGAATGCTATAATATAAATGACAAGTGTACTTGGTATTATTTGAAGGGAGCGTTATATAATGGATAAAGAAAAAATACTATCACAAAACAAAAAAGAGAATCTATATCTTGATGAATACGAAAAACATATTAAACTTCAAGGGAAATCTTTTGGCTTAATGTTTGTTTTATTTATCTGCATTTTAATTCTTTTCATTAAAGCAGTTTGTAAAGAACCTTACTATGACATAATGACAATTATTGGGTCTGTGGCATTTGGCTCTATGGGTTATGAAGCACATATTTCAAAAAATAAATCCAAATTTGTTATTGCTTTATTCTTTTTTCTATTTATGGGGTATTACTTTTATAAATTTTTAATGGTAGGTTTATAGAATGGACGAACATTTAATTTTGCGAAACAGATTAAAAACTGTACGAAAAGAAAAAAAATTATCACAAACAGAATTAGCTGAACTAGTCGGGGTTTCTCGGAATACAGTTAGTTCTATTGAAACTGGACAATTTAATCCAACAGCAAAATTGGCATTAGTGCTTTGTATAGCTTTAGATAAAAAATTTGAAGAATTATTTTATTTTGATTAAAGGAGAGAACGATTATGGAATTAGAGGAATTGATTGTTGAAATAGTTATAGGATTGTTTTTACTTTTTACATCTTATCAAATAGGTATAAAAGAGAATATTACTTTATTACATGGTTATCATTATACACAACTTGACCCTAAAGATAAAAAGGTGTTTACAAAAAAAATAGGAATAGGCACTTTACTGGTTAGTATTGGTATTCTTGTTATGCCGATTATCAATTTAATCTCTCATTCTGAATTAGGCTATTACATAGGTCTTATTTTGATTGTTGTAGGAGTGTTTTATATCATATTCATCATTGTAAAATACAATGGAAAACTTATTAGCTTTAAAAAGTAGAATTGAGGTATGAATATGATAGGACTGAACAAAAGAGATATAAAAAAGGCATTGAAAGCTGGTGCAAAAGCTGGCGGTGTATCATTGGCTGATGTTCGGGCGGATATTGAAGCTACGATTGATGAAGCTATGAATAGCACCGACCCAGAGGTGCAGGCAAATTTCAAAAAGTATTTTGGGAATAAACGCCCTACACCAGAAGAATATATTTATATCATTACGAAAAAGACAAAGGCAAAATTATAATAAAAGGGTCGTGGAAATGCTTCACAAAATTGTGATCTGCATTATCACGGCTCTTTTACTCTCTGTTTACTTTCAAAACTGTAAGTGTAATTGAATACTGCCCTTGCTATAATTTAATTGTATTCCAAAACAAATAAATGTGGCAGGAAGAAAGGAGCGATTTTTAATGGAACACATTTTAAATTTAGAGCAAGTAAAAAAATACTACGGGGGTAACTCTGGAAATATCACAAAGGCAGTAGACGGTATTTCTATGTATGTAGATAAGGGCGAATTTGTCGCAATCATGGGAGCTAGTGGTTCTGGAAAGACTACCCTATTAAACTGTATCTCTACGATTGATACTGTAACCAGCGGACACATTACAGTCAATAATCAAGATATTACCAAAATCAAGGATAAAGATTTTGCTGATTTCAGACGTGAAAATTTAGGGTTCATTTTTCAAGATTTCAACCTTTTAGATACTTTAACGATTGGAGAAAACATTTCTTTATCATTGGTTATCAACAAACAGAACCCTACTGATATTGAGAAAAGAGTTCATGCTATCGCCGATAAATTGGGTATTCGTGATATTTTATCGAAATTTCCTTATGAAGTTTCTGGCGGACAAAAACAGCGTTGTGCTTGTGCTAGAGCCTTAATCAATGAACCGAAACTGATTTTAGCTGATGAACCGACGGGAGCTTTGGACTCAAAAGT
>NZ_JBWJVP010000057.1:0-2641 GCF_056339915.1 Blautia sp. ZXY-1-B12
CTTGGCGCTCCATGACCTTTTCGTGGAACTGAGGGCTTTTCTCCCATTCCTCACGGTCCACACCGAAAAGGCCGCCATGATCCATGATTTCCTGCGAGTCAAATACCATACTCTCCGTATTGTCCTCATGCAGCACATAGACAGTCAAACCAGCGGCATCCAGTTCCAGCGCCCGTTCTCTGGTAACAGGGAGCATCCCATCATAGGAGTATCCGTATTCCTGCATATCCGGTGTAGAGACCTGCTCATCCGGCGTTGGGTATTCATCCAGCGCCTGCTCCTGTGCTTCCGGCAGCTGGGAAGAAGCAGCCATCTGACTGGCCTCTGCCTGCATCTGCTGGTAGGCAGCTTCCTGCAAGGTCTCAATCATGGACAACGGTGCGTATTTTACCGAGTCTCTGTCCAAATCGTTGTCATCACAAATCTGGAGAACTGCCTTCATGCGGGAAATCTCCGGCATATCCAGCTGACCACCATCCAACTCTTTCATGCGGTGCGGCATCGTAAAGGGTATAGCCCCAGCCGCTGTCACAGGACTGGATATGAAGATAGATGGCATTGTCGATCAGAAACAAAGCCTCCTGCTGATTGGCGTCCGCCCCCAGCACTTCCATTTCCGGCATTGCCGCAGCCAGTTCCTTTACCGCTTTCTGTACCAGCGGATTGTCACGGTAATAGTCGATTGCCTGAATAGTGTCCAGGTCAATGGTCTGCCCGATCAAAATCGGAAACGGTCCTTCATAATCGCTTCCGTCTTTCAGTTCAAAACCAATGCCCTTGATCCCGTTCATTCGTTCTGCCGGAATCTCCTGATAAATACGGATTGCTTCCTCCAAAGACAGGTTATCGTGGTATTCTCCGAGGTTTGGAAATTCCATGCACTCTGCTACATAGTAGGTCAGATCGCCGGTCGGCAGCCTATCAGATACCTTAATGGCATCTGCTGGCTGCTCTATCGGGGCGGTTTCCGGCTCTACCTTTGCATGAGGGTCGATTCCGCGCTCTTTGCAGATTTCCTTATAGTGGCGCTCAATATCGGAGATCAAAGTGCCGGAGGTTTTGTTGATGGTCTCCAAACTGGCTCTCAACTCTTTCAGTTCCTTGCCCTGACTCCAACTGGCAATATAGCCAAAGCTGTTTTCTCCTGTCTCGATGCCAAAATATTTGCAGACTGCATAGGAGATGCTTTCAGCCTCCACTTCTTCCGTGTGACGGTTTTTGATTGCCTGTTTTTCTGCGGTTGCATCTTCCTCAACTGCAAGACGCCATTCAAACTGATTTTCGTCCACATAACGCCAATCCATATCAGAAGCAAACTGTTCGGCTTCTTTTTCTGTGGCAAAATCCAACTTGAAATCATGCTTGGTTCCACCTTCACTCTCCTGCACAACCTTCCATGACGGTAGCATTTCATATTTTTTAGGGTCATGGAGCTTGCTGTGGGCAATCTCGTGTACTGTGGCCGAAACCGTCTGCACCTCGCTCATGCCCTGACGAATGGCAATTTTCTGATGATCGGCAGAAAAATAGCCGTCCGTATCGGCGGCCATTGCTTCAAAAGTAATCGGCACCGGTGCGCTGCGGCGCAGGGCCTCCATGAATGCCTCATAATTTTGCACATTGCCGGAAAGGGAGGAAGCAAGCTCCGGCAAAGGTTTCCCGTCGGTCTGACTCACATCAAAGACCTTGACCGGGCGGAACATGGGAATCTCGATTTCTTTTTCCTCTGTGACGATCTTTCCGTCTTTATCCAGAATCGGAGCCTTGGTATCCGGGTCCAGCTTCTGCTCCTCGATTTTCTTCTTGTACGGTGTTGGGGCGATGATGGTAATGCCATGCTCGCCCTTTTTTACATGACGCTCAAACTGGTCTTTCCACTTATTGTATCCGGCTACCAATGTGGCGTCCGGCTTCTGCATATAGATGAGCATGGTGTTGTTTACCGAATAGCGGTGGAAGCGGGACATGACGGACAGATAGCGCATATACTTTTCACTCTCAAACAGTTCTTTGATGCCCTGCTCGATGCCATCTGTGATTTCCCTTAGCCGTTCTCGGTTGGTGGGTTTGTTCTCAGCCATGATTTTCAATCTCCTTTCCAAGTGTGTGATTTCTGCTGTGTGTTCTGCAATCCATGCCTTTTGTTCTTCTTCACTTTCATAAAGAAAAAGGTCCAGCAGGTACTCTACATAGGGTTTCTTCTGGATTGCTTCCACAAAGCGGGGGTGCGGTTCTTCCTCCGGTGTCCTGGGAGAACGGTCGGCTTCCCATTTTTTCAACAGATAGTAGTAATCGGACAGTACGCGGTAACAGCGCTGTCGATTCTCCCGAAACTTCTGTGCCTCGTTTTTTTGCCGGACATATCTCCTGCGGGGCGGGGCCTGACTGTCATAGATCAGGCCAAAGTCCTGTGCCAGTTTCTCCGCCGCTTCTTTTGGGGAGAGGTCAAAGAGCTTTGCGGTAAAGTCGATCACATCCCCATCTTCACCGCAGCCAAAGCAGTGGAACCGCTGGTCTACCTTCATGCTTGGGTTCTTATCATCGTGAAAGGGACAGCAGGAGAATGGTTTCCCGTTCCACTAAAGAGAGCTTCATCGGCTGCCTCCTTTCCGCTGGTCAAATTCCAGCTTGAAGTTGGCAT
>NZ_JBWJVP010000058.1:0-2550 GCF_056339915.1 Blautia sp. ZXY-1-B12
AATCCACGCACCTGCCTTGTCCAGATAAAATGCGGAGCTGCCGATTGGGGCGTCATGGCCGTTGCCGTAGCTTATCTGATTTTTGAATTATGTGTGCGGGGAGGTGTGATCGGTTGATTGAGTTTGAAAATGTATCGTTTTCCTATACAGGACAGGAACATGGCGGGCTGCATGACATCAATTTGAAAATTTCGGACGGAGAATGTGTCCTGTTCTGTGGCCGCAGCGGGTGCGGAAAAACAACGATCACAAGGCTGGTGAATGGACTGATCCCTCAGTTTTATCAGGGAGAGCTTCAAGGCCGTGTGCTGGTAGATGGTCAGGAAATCAGCAGCCGCCCCATGTATCAGATTGCTGCTAAGGTCGGCTCCGTTTTCCAAAATCCACGGACACAGTTTTTCAATGTGGACACAGACAGCGAGATTGCCTTTGGCATTGAGAACGAGGCTCGTCCTCCACAAGAGCTGATAGAGCGAGTGGAACAGACAGCCGACGATCTGCGTATTCAAAAGCTGCGGAACAGAAATATTTTTGAACTGTCCGGCGGTGAAAAGCAGAAAATCGCCTTCGCTTCTGTTTATGCCATGAACCCACAGATTTATTTGCTGGATGAACCATCCTCTAATCTGGATATGACTTCTGATCCAGGAACTAAAGGAACATTTGCGGCTGATAAAAAAACAGGGCAAAACAGTTTTGATAGCGGAACATCGTCTGTACTACCTGATGGAGTTGGCTGACCGAATTGTTTATCTGGAAAACGGAGAAATCAAAGGAATATACACCCCGGAAGAATTTCGGCAGCTACCTGAACCTGATCGTGAACACATGGGTCTGCGAGCTGTTGATCTACAGGCGGTATTCCCGCCAAAAGCCCACTTGCCTGCGCCTCCCCCTGTATTGGAGCTGCGGAATGTGACGCTCCGTTACAAGAAGCAAACAATTTTGCATGACATTGAGCTATCCGCCGGAAAGGGCGAAGTGATTGGTGTGGTCGGCCACAACGGAGCTGGAAAGACTACATTTTCCCGCGCTCTCTGTGGGCTTCACAAAGACTGCGATGGACAATTTTTGTGGGAAAGCGAGCCGATTGAGCGTAAGGAAAGGCTGAAACGCTCTTACATGGTTATGCAGGATGTGAATTATGAACTTTTCGCTGACAGCGTGGAGGCAGAGTGCTCCTTTGGTATACGCAATCCAGATCAAACACTGGTAAATGCAACTTTGGAGGAATTAGGCCTTACCCAATATCGGGAGCGCCATCCAAACACGCTTTCTGGCGGTCAAAAGCAACGAGTAGCTGTAGCTGTTAGCATGATTTGTGGGAAAGATCTGCTGGTATTCGATGAACCGACCAGCGGCCTTGACTTTGACAGTATGACGCAGGTGGCAGGACTGATCCGCCGATTGTCCAATATGGAAAAGTTATTTTCATTGTCACCCACGATTTTGAATTTGTCTGCCGTACCTGCTCACGTGTCCTGCATTTTGACGAGGGAGAAATGCCCGAGTGATGTACCAGTTACAATGGATGCCCTCCCGAAATTGAGAGAGCTGTTCTCTGTTTCAGATGGAAAGGAGAGGTAGTCTATGAAGCAGAAAAAAGAAAACAGAGTAGCACTGCTGCTCCATTGGGCCGGAGGCCAGAAAATCTGGCTGTTCCTGGCAATCCTGCTGTCCATGTGCAGTGGGCTTTGCATTATTGTTCCGTATATTGGGATTTACAGGCTGATGGATGCCACATTTAACAATGCCTGCACAAAAGAACTTGTGGTACAGACTGTGGCAATGATTGCCGCCGCTGTCACCCTGCGTTTTGCATTATTCGGCTGTTCCGGCGTGACAGCCCACAAAGGCGCATACGGCGCACTGTTCAAAGTGCGCTGCATGGTTGCGGAACACATGGCCAGAGCGCCTTTGGGGGCCTTGAATGAACGGCGCACCGGGGATATAAAAACGGTTCTGAATGAAGATATTGAAAAGCTGGAGTTGTTCCTGGCCCATAACCTTCCTGACCTTGTGTGCTATCTGGTTGGGCCGGTAGTCATCTTTATTTACCTGATGACCGTCAATATTCCTCTGGCATTGATTTCCCTGGTTCCGCTGATCCTTGCTGTTGTTGTAATGGGGATGATGTTCCGCAACACGGATGACCTGATGGAACGGGCCAATCGCTCCATTACCACACTGAACTCGGTTATGATTGAGTACATCAGCGGTATGAAATTGATTAAAGCCTATAACATGGGGAGCAAATCGTTTCAAAAGTTTTCAGACGCTATCCAGGAAGAAAACGCCATGTGGAATGAAACTTCCCGGCGCATGGGGCCACCTTATGCGGCCTTTGTTGTTATCATCGAATGTGGGATGTTGCTGATGGTTCCAATCGGCGGAATGTTTTTCCTCAAAGGCTCACTGGCGGCCAGCGCATTTTTGCTGTTCGTCTATGTAGGTTCCATGTATCTGACGGAAATCCGCCCCCTGCAAGAACTGGGGACTAATTTTGCTAATGTACTGAACGCTGTTACCAAGACCAAAGAAATCCTGGAT
>NZ_JBWJVP010000059.1:0-29689 GCF_056339915.1 Blautia sp. ZXY-1-B12
CTCTATACCATTGATGTACTCAATGATCGTGTTGTTCATTTTCTGTGCAGACTGATAGTAGGGACCCATGCGCTTCATTCCAACAGAGTACATAATGACCATGGAGAGCAGGCTGATCGGGATAGAGGCCAAAGACATAAGAGCCAGTTTCCAGTCCGCACAAAACATAGCAACATAAATCACCAGCGGGATCAGTAAATTTGCGATACCCTCCGGGACTGAATGAGCAAGGAGCAATTCCAAGCTGTCCACATCATCGACAAACAGCTTTTTGATTGTCCCTGTCCCTTTTTCCTCCACAATGCCAAGGGGAAGTTTCTCAAACTTCTTTTGCAGAGATACCCGCAGCCGGAACAATGTGTTATATGCTGCTTTATGAGAAATTGATAATCCCCATCCATAAAAAAACGCCTGCAAAACGAGACAGATCAAAACCCCTATAACACGCAATAAAACAAATTCTGTTTCAACAGAATCGCCCATAACCAATGGCGAAATGACCTGATAGGCCAGCACAAAAGGCAGGATGCCCATAAGAACGCTGACCAGTACGACAACCGTGGCCACATACATATTTTTCTTATATGGCCCTGCGTACTCAAAGATTTTTTTGAACATAAGCCCTCCTTATATTGAGCCGTACTGTCTGTGCTTCAAAAACAAGAGGCCGCCAAAGTAAAGCGGCCTCTTATCATTATCTTTCTGTCCAGTCAAGGCGGCCCTGACATTCATAAATTTCTAAAATTCACTGGCGGATTCGGAAAAAATCCAAAACCTTTTTACTGCCGGATTCGTCCAATGGATAGCTTTCTTTTACTTGCCCTTTTTCCATATGGACTACATACGAACATCCCGCCATCACCAACTCCGGATCATGCGTAATAACAAGAAGCGTTTTGCCCTGATCCGCGAGTGACTTCAAACTCCGCGCAACTTCCCGCATATGTTTGAGATCAAGCCCGCTGGTTGGTTCGTCAAACACAATGATCTCCCGGTTACTCACAATGGCAGACGCGATCGCTACCCGCTGTTTTTGCCCGCCGGAAAGAGAAAGCGGGTGCCTGTCTTTATATTCCAGCAGATCAAACTGTTTAAGAATTTTATCCACAACAGTTTCATCCTTGTTGTCCATGCTCAGAAGCACTTCATCCGTCACGCTTTCGGTAAATAGCTGATGGCTGGTATCCTGCATTACCATGTAGCAATGTTTGAGCCGGGCTTTCCAATCAAGGGTTTTCCCGTCAACCTGCAAAAGGCCACACTTCTTTTCCAGTCCGCAAATACAGCGGGCCAGAGTAGATTTTCCAGCGCCATTCAGACCGATAATGGCAATCGTTTCTCCAACAGGCAGTTCTGCACTCGGAATATGGAGGCTTTCTGGTTCCCGCTTTTTATACGCAAAGCAGAAATTTTGAAATTCCATCTGTTTAGCTGTATGCGCCTGATACTGATTCGCAGGCTTCAACTTCGAGAGAGAAAACGGCCGCAGCCCCATTTCTTTTCGAATGCCATCCGATAAGCTGTCAAATTCAGCAGGCGTGTATTCCCGTTCAATCTCCCCATCTTTTACATACAGCACACGATCTGCAAGATCGTGAAGGTAGTAAAGGCGGTGTTCTGCGATCAGAATTGTTTTGCCCTGCTTTTTCCAGAGGCTCAGGACCTGCCGCAGGTCATCAATAGCAGCCATATCCAAATTAGAAGATGGTTCGTCCAGGACCATAATTCCCGGCAGCAATACACTTGATGAAGCACAGGCTATTTTTTGCTTTTCGCCCCCGGACAGAGCAAACACGCTTCGCCCCATCAAATCTTCGATATGATAATCGGAAACTGTCCGGTCAATCCTTTTCAGGATATCCTCCTGAGGATAGCCTAAATTTTCACAGGCAAAGGCTAATTCACTATCCGTATCCACGTTGAAAAACTGACTTTTGGGATTCTGGAATACAGATCCCACCATAGCAGCCAAGTCATAAAGCGGCGTATCTGATACGCTTTTTCCGTCCAGAAGGACATCGCCCTCTAAATTGCCCTCGTAATAATGAGGCACCAGCCCGTTTACCAAACGGGTAATCGTTGTTTTCCCACAGCCGGATTCTCCCGTGAGTAAAACAAATTCCCCTGTGTTTATGGTGAGATTGACATTTCTAATCCCTCCGCCGCTGGATTCTTCACCATAAGAAAAAGAAACATTTTGAAAATCTATCATGGCAAAATCCCTCCTGCGGAAATTATCGGGGAAGCAATCGCCCAAAACACTACAAAGCAACAAAACAAGATCAGCACCACATCGGCAAAATTGAATTTAAGCTGGCAAATGTTTGTGCGTTTGACAGGAGCGCCGAGGCCACGGGTAATTGCCGCAGCGGAAAGTTCCTCACCAATTTTCACGGAGCAGGTAATCATCGGGATCAGCTTATACTCCAATATTTTTGAAGATTTTTTCCCTCCAAGTTTAATCCCACGCATTTTCATAGCGTCACTGATTGCTTCTGACTCCTGAAAGACAGTTGGAAAGAAGCGGAACATGACCGTTAAGGGGATCGTCACTTCTTTAGACATATGGATTCTTTCCATGCCGGAAATCAATTCACTGACCGTTGTTGTTTTCACTGCATAGGCAGCAATCGCAACACTGGGAAGGATTCGGCAGAAGAATCCTGTTGTAAACAGAACAAGGAAATTCAATATCCCCGTAAGGTGCGGCAAAACATAAATTTGGACAGCATAAAAAACAGAAAACACAGCAATATAGCCCACAGCTTTTGCACATTGTTTCGAGGTAAGCAGCAATATAGCCGGAACCACACAAAGGACAAGGCGGATCAGTCCCATAGCTTCTCCGCCTGTTCCACCCATGACAAAAATGCTTATGATGAAGATGAGCAACAGTTTTGTACGCGGATCGAGCCGCAACCCTTGTTCTGTTTTTTTGCTGAGCAGAATTTCCCGCGCCATTATGCAATACCGGCACGCTGGAAGTGCTTTTTGCAAATGGCTTTCCCAATCATACCTCCGACAAGGCCAAACACAAAGCAGGCAACTAGCAGAATAGGCGCAATCCACATAGGCATATATGTATTAAGGGTAGCTGCATATTCAGCGCCGTATCCTTCAGTCAGCATTACCATATAGCTTTCACGATTCAGGAAAAAGGGAGCAAAGTTGCCAAACACCCAGATGCTGAACACACCGCAGGAAAGAACTGTACTCTTTGCACTTTTGTAGTCTGCCTTTTTCAGGATCACGTCAGCCAACAGGCCGCCAACAAGACCAGTTACCATAGTAAGATAGCCGTTGCCGAAGAACACCATGATTAGGCCAATCAGGAAACCCATGATTGCAGTCATCCCGAATTTTTTAGCCTTTGTAACATACAGCATATAGGGGATGCCGCCAAGCAAAGGACACAGCACCGCCATCAGCGGAATAAAAATGGGGATGAAGCCAAGCATCGCCACCAGCATAACAATGACGACATAGATGACGGTGTAGATGCCGATAGTAATTAAATCTTTTCCCTCAAGCCGGGAACTTTTTTTCTGGGAACTCATACCAGTATCCTCCTATCTAAAAAATGGTGTAGTTAGCATTTTCTAACTACACCACATATAATAACAATTTACGCCTACATTTCCAACCCAAAACCGGTTTTATTCTACCCAAAATCGGTATTTTTTAATTTTAACCAATCGTATTTTCCGTTTTATAGTTTTTAGGAATTACCCCATACTTCTTTTTGAATGCCGCAGCAAAGTTACTCGGTTTTGAATAGCCTACAAATGCTGCCACCTGACTTACGTTCAAATTACTTTCTAATAGTAGACTTGCCGCCTTTTCCAATCGCTGATCTATAATATACGCATGAACCGATGTTCCAAACAGCGAGGAAAAACCCTTTGACAATTTTGAAGTACTAATATTGACTTTTCGCGCCAATTCCTCACAACTTGGTGCCACAGCAAGCTGACTGTCAATGATTCTCTTCGCTTCTATGATGGATTCTCGGTCACTTCTGGAAATTGCTATATAAGTTGACGCAAGAATACTCAGTTCCAAAATCTCACTCAAATATACAGATAACAACTCAAAAACTTTGCTTTCCAAAAACAGGTATCCCAATCCGCCGCGATATTGCGTGAAGTCTTTCAGTTCCGCAAAAATGTGCTCCATATAGGGAGTAATACCTACTTTTGATATACCTTCCAATAGTTTTTTCTGATAAACCTCAATCTCACCAACATCAAAATAGTCATTCATAATTTTACGGAAATACGACAGTGGTACTTTTACATTTTTGAAAAGGAAATCGTTTTGTTTGGAATAGCACAGATATTCCATTTTCCCGTGTCCACGATAAATACAGGACTCACCTTTTTGTATGCTGATACTTTGTCGGCTATCTGCAATATTCCAGGAAACACCATCATTGAAGCAGAACAACATTTGAATGTATTCTTCGCTACTCACTCCCTGCACGTTCATATCTGAAAAATAATTCATTTTCCAGTCCGAAACAACTGCTCCCTGTTTCGTGACCACCTGTAAAATCTGCCCTGTCCCCATGTCTGCTGGAATATCTATGGTTATTGTCTGCGGTGAATTAGAGAGCAGATCACGATAAAGATTATTCATGTATTGGTTTGTCATGTATAAGCATTCCTCCCGAAGTTAGATAAGACTAATTAAATTTTACAACTTCCAAAGTAAAAAGTCAAATTTTGTAATCATGTAAAAAGCAGACACTACTTAATGTAAATTACAAACTTCACTTACTTCCATTTCTTTCTGCATCTCACAAGACGATAAAGTCACTTTTAAAATCCATTGTACTGACAATTTAATATTAATTCTCATTGTTCTCCCTGCACATCGCTAAATTATCTTATAAATATGGCATTTTAGGAACACCTGACAGTTCGAGAGTTAATTTTATCTGAAGTTCATATTTATCGTGCTTTTATTGCAAGTAATAATGTTTCTGATAATTTAGCTGTTCTAAAGTGCATTTTTGTCAATTGGTTTAAAATTTTTTCCACACTCTGATAATTCCACGACATTAGGCTATCTACAGTACTAACTATGTTTTTACCACAAAAAACTTTATAGGTCAATCTCCATGTCCATTGATCCATCCCCACTTGCTTTATATCGGTAATATACGTCTCATAGCGCAATCTTCCTTGAGTAGCCACCGATATTCTACTTCCTACTGGCGCAACAAGAAATTTCGGTTCTAAAAGTTCTATCAGGATTGGGACATTTATATTCAAATTTTTATCTAATTTATACAATAATTTTTCTTGTTCATCCCTTTTTAAACGTCCAAGTACTCCCATGCACATTACACCACTTATTTTATCTCGAAATGAATATTTACCTACATCTATCGGCAATAGAGAAATTCTCTCTTTAACTTCATTATGCTCCATTAATCTTGCCATAAACGCTGTTCTCATATAAGCCGATGGTTCTAAAGCAATTATTTCTTTATCACATATCATATTAGCCATCTCTATTGTTCTTTTTCCAGTTCCTGCGCCTATATCCAAAATGATTCCATCTAAATCCTTAACCATATCAGCAAATTTGTTTAAAACAATTTTTTTGTTCCCTATCTGTGAAAGAGCTGATAAATCATAAAATTCTACTGTCTCTCCGTATACATTCTCAATTTCATTCAATCCCGTCATTCTCCTTTTTTATTAAATGTCTTTTTTCAAATCATAAAATATATTTTTTATGTCACCAAAATTGTCATAATCAACGATATTCATATAACCCACTTTCTGACATATTTCAGACCATAATTTTGATACATATATTTGATATTGCGCCATGTACATTTTTTCTGTTCTATTTTGCTTAAATAAAATCTCTAAAGCTTTCTTTACTGCATCCGGCCATATTTGTTCAAACGTTTCTTTTACTGATGGTAACATTACATTTCCTATAGTAACACCAGAGGGTATATTTACTTCCTCTTCTACATTAATACTTAGTGTTCCATATTCATCTCTTGGCATATGCAAGAAAGGAAGCCATATTACCGGACCATGGGTATTGACCAGGCAGAGCCGCCCTGTGGAAAATGTCAATTCTATTCTATGATATAAATGTAATGGATGGTCTATATCGTTACGATCCACATTGGTATTCACTATAAATGTTACCGGAACCATTCCAATTATACCACTAATAACTCTGTTACCCCCTCCTGCCATAGAAGTTGTATAAGATTCTGATACATTTCCCAATTTCCATGTAGATAAGCCTCCCAACGCACACCCCAATATATCTATTCCATCATATAATACATGTATAGCGCATTCCAAGGATGCATTTATAAGATGAGCATGTTTACTTATTATTTGTGCCGCCTCTAAAAAATCTCGAATTGGCTTGATATACCGATAAAATGGATTCAACATAAAAGCGGCACTTCCGGATTCTCTTATACAATTAACAATTTCTACCTCATGAGCAGGATGTTCTAATAATGTTGGTATCCCTTTTGCAAGTATACTTTTAGCTATATTGGCACCGTTTCCACCTCCAGCCGCATTAGGTACAACTACACATGCTGCATCAACATTTTGATTTATTTCTTTAATATCCGTATACATTGTCACATTTAGATTCTTTGAAAGAAGTCTGGATCTATCGCTTCCTTTTCCCAATATACCCATAAGCTCATATTCTTTACTTTCTGCAATAGCTTTCAAATAAATTTTCCCAAATCCTGTTCCACATACTAAAATCTGTTTTTTCTTCATATCTTTCCCTCTGATTTGAACTTATCTATTTTTTTAAGTTCATCTAACACTTGATATTTTTCAAGATAACTTGCCATTGTATAAATTCCATCCTTCCTAGGCATTTCAAATATTGCATTGGCAGTAATCGCTAATATTTCGCCAGTTAAAACACTCGGATTTTTTCCTTCAAAATAAATGCATCTACTATCATTTCCTTTATTTTGTCTTACCCATATAAAAGCTTTTTGGTTGCTATTTTTCTGTCCCATTAATGCATTTACTAAATCTTTTTTTTGACAATGCGCCTTATTTACTATTGAAAATAAACTTACAGGTGCCGCCGTATATGAATCAATATTAAGCATATATTTTCCTTGTATAATTTCTTGAATTTCTTCTGTAACATATGGCAATATAGATAATTTCGAAATTCTTGTTGGAAGATTCAGCGGACTTCTTTTCTGAGCAGGTAAAATTTTTCCATTTTGCACACATGCCATAGGAATTCCAGCTTTATAACTTTTTATTTCTTCCACATAATCGATTGCGGCAGCTTTTGAAAAATTATAGACACCTCCAATAATCATCTCTATTAAGTCATCATTGAAAGCTTCTTTAAGCACAGAAGACAACATCCATCCTGATAACCCCGGAAATATTCCCGAACCAACTATAGCGGTACCTTTCATGCTAGAATTCCTCATTTTTCTAATTAAATGAATTCCTCCTGGGTCAACATACGGAATATTCTCTGCCATTGCTTCAAGTAACATTTTTTCACTATAGTCTGCGGAAGGTCCGATTGCTCCTATTACCAAATCACTTCCTTTAAAGAATTTTCCAATATTACTTTCCTTATCAATATCAAGTTCAAATAATTGGATGTTGGGAGCCATATACATTCCTGTATCTTTTATTGTTTCTATATTCCGTACACTGACTCTTAATGAATAGCCTAACTTACTTAAAACCTTACACGCTGTCACACCAACAGTACCTGTTCCGCCAAGAATACAGATTGTTCTGCGATTATTTATCATTTTCTAGTTCCCTCATAATAATATCAAAAATGTCATTACTATTAGATTCAAATTCTCTAACGTTACCTAAAACAGCCTTTTCCCAAGATTTAATAGCAACTGAATTTCCGTCAATTATGCTTATATCTCCTAAATATAAATCACTTTCTTTTGCTTTAGATGGATTTATTAAAAAAATGCGGTTAATAATAATGTTTTCCCCTAATAGTTCACTTGCCTTAGTTATGCATAAAGAAGCCATTTCGGAAAAGGCAATAATATATTTCTTTTTAACATTTATGTCTTCATGACATCTTTCAATTATTTCTTGCCCTCCCACTCTCTTACAACTTATGTTTGAAGCGCTCAATTTTTCTATAAGAGCATCTCTTATTTCATTTTCGTTATCCCCAAATATATATACAACAGTATATGAATTTCTTGTTTGATTTCCTGCATTACTATGCATTTGATTTTTTGAAGGATTTTTACAATCCGATATATACTGAGCAATCCCCATAATTGTTGGCATCGTCAACGATGCCCGTAATATTTCATCAAATCTCATGCCTTGTGCTTCTTGTATGTCACTAACTATGCGCCCAGAAATCTGAGATAATAACAAAGAATCAAGTCCATTTTCTAATAAATTATCTTCATAATCAATATAATCATTTCCAGAAATAGAGCATACGATTTTTTTGATACTTTTAGCAAGTTCTACATATTCCTTCTTTTGCGAAATTAAAGTTGCTTTTGCATTATGCTTTACCTTGATGTTCTTTTGTATTTAGATTCAAAAAAGAGACACATAACGTGCCTCTTAAATGCTGTCTCCGCAGATATTTTCCGCGGAAACAGTGACAAACAGATCATTCTACAGTCAGCACCAGACCGATGTCTGACGTGAATGTTCCTTTCAGCGTTTTTACCTCGTAGCTGCCGCTTGCAAAAGTAAGGATAAAATATCTGCCCTTGTTACAGTAGTCTACAAGATATCCATAGCCGTATAACTGATCCAGTGCCTTTGACAGCTGCTTGCTCGGCTTTAATACCAGTTCATTTCCAGAATCTGATACCACAGCAAGTTCGTCTGCTGTCTTGATAAGCAGGAAGCCGTCCACGTTTTCCTCCGCGGAGGATACCTTGGATGCCAGCTCAATGCTTCTCAATCCATTATATTCTCGGCTGTAAATGTTGGTAAACGGTTTTCCGTTAAACTCACCCTGGAATACAATGAAGTTATCCGTGCTTAAGACATACTTGCCAAGCGGGGTATCGATCTCATGGTCTTCATCAGGCTCTGTATCATACTCTTCATGGTCAAGCATGGTTCCTTCCTGGTCATAGATCAAGTATCCTGACGCATCCACAACCTCTTCTGTCGTCTTTTCATCCCCTTCTCCCTTTTCTTCCATATGAGTTCTGGAATAGTAAAGAAGAAGATTGTCGTTCGACAGAGTTACTTTCTGTGGAATCGGGATCGTCAAACCTTCCAGTGTTGGACGGAATTCTTTTCCAACATAATTTGGATCAAAGTACATCAGGGAGATTTTATCTTCCCCTGCCTTTACTCCAAGGAGGATCTTACGCGCAAAAATGGCTAAGATATGGTCGATCTCGATCTCTCCCTGTTCCGCAGCAGGATGTCCGTTCTTTACCAGCACACCGTCAGAAACATACCAGTTTTCCGCAGCAAGATTCTCATAGGAATCTTTGATCACACGGAAGCAGATGGCATTTTTCTCTGTCATGTTCACTTCCGACTGTCCATCGATACAGTAAAGCGGAACCTCGTTTTTCTCGATCTCTCTCAGGAACAGTTCTCTTTTATTATCAGAAGTAAATCTGATATTCAGGCTTTCCAGGTAGTCATCTACCTTGATACGTAATACCTGAGCGGAAACGATCTTCCCGTTCTCATCTTTACAGTTGCTGTCTACAACGTAGAAACCTCCGTAAAGTTTGTTAAGTACGATTGTTCCTCTTTTTGCTCTGTTCATCTTCATAATTGTTTCTCCTTTCGTAATGAAAAATTTTATTTACAAAAGAATTATGAGAAATAAGAGCAGAAAATGAAAAATCCGCCGCAAAAAAGCCGCCCGCAAGGGGCAGCTCTCAATACTCTTTTCTTAACTGTTCTATTGTATTCAAGTTTGCAGAAGTTTTCGCTTTCTGTCCTTTAATAATGTTATGGACAAGCTCAATATTCTTTTCGAGCATCCCATTCCCGTTCATGATCAGATAATCATATTTCGGGATCATGGAAATTTCTTTCCTGATCTGGGCAAGGCGGTTTCTGCGGTCTTCTTCCGTTGTCTCTGTCCGCTCCATTCTGGCTTTTAAGTCAGGTGCCGGTGCTGCGACAAAGAATGAGATTGCAGTCGGGTAAAGGGATTTTACCTTCATGGCTCCTTCTGTTTCCAGAACCAAGATCATATCCCGTCCTTCCTCCAGTGCTTTTACAACCGGAGATGCCAGTGTTCCGTATTTATTTCCGCAGTATTCTGCAGACTTCCAGAAAACCTCCGGACTCTTCCAGGTTCGCAAAGCATTCCGGTGTAATAAAGAAATAATCCACTTCATTACGTTCTCCGGAACGCGGTTGCCTGGTAGTTGCGGAAACAGAATAAATGTAATTATCACTTAATTCCTTCAATCCATCCGCAATGGCATCTTTGCCTGCCCTGGAAAATCCGGAAATGATGATCAACTGTCCCTGTTTTGGATTTTGGGTCTTTTCTAACTCTCTGATATCCGCAGCAGGATATTCATCATTGACCATTCCGTATCCGATGCGTCTTCCAGATTTATTAGCGAACAGCTGGTAAAATAGGCCTTCAAATTCATACAGTTCTTCCACTGTATCAAATTCCTTTGTAGCCTCCAGGTTTCCCTCCCAAGGATGGTCTGAAATGTAATCCAGTCCTTTTCCGTCAGGTTCGGAAGTAATTATGGCAGTGTATTTTTTCTTCGTCTCTGATGACACTGTTTCTGCCTTCCTGGTTTTTCTTCGAGTCAGGAGCATATCTTTGTATCTGCAGATAAGTGCATCGAAGATGACATAAACATTCATATCGAACATTATAAAATGTTGCGCTGATTTAAGCCCTTTTGTTTCTAAAGAGTGCAGTTTGGGATTAAAGTAACGCATATTGACGCCGTTGATTTTTTCTGCTCCCGCATTTGTAAAGGCAATCTTCATGGTTTTATCCATGCCAATTTTCTGCGGATAGACATTATAACAACTCCAATCTTCCACATGAAAATATTTTTTCAAGTTGTCCGTGATCCAGTCCTTCTTATATTTTAAATAGTTGTAAAAGTCCATAACGTCCAACTCTCCGCGGATATCAATGCCCTTACTTTCCGATAAAGAGGTTTCAAGCAGTACGACCTCCAGGTTACTTTGTGGAAATAAGTATTTTAATTCCTCGTTGAATTTCTTGATCATGTTATCCATATTTTTTTCTCCTTTGATAATGATTATTTTTCCTGCGGTCAATATCTGTCAGACATGACCGCAGGATCTTATAATTTTTCCAAATAACCTTTCTGGATCAGCACCATTCCATCCTTGTGCTTTAATAGAAAACAGAACAGGTTTTTACAGGACGACGACTGCGGGATACATTTAAAGTTCACCGCATGGAATTCTCCATCCGTACCTTTGATCGTATCCGGTTTATTGGAAATAAGCAGCTTTGCACCACTCTTCTGTTTTAAGACTTTTCCTATTTCTTCCTCAAAGGTTTCAATGGGAAATTTCTTTCCAACCAGTTCGATCATTACTCTCTCATCAACGCTCATTATGTTTTTCCTCCGCAATTGTTATGACACATTTCTCCAGGTAATCCTTAAGACTGATTCCTGTAAATGTCTCAAACATTTTTTTAATAAGTGATTTTTCTCTATCTGTTCTAGCCTCTTTCCAGATGCCGATGATCTCATCGTAGATCCCGGTGTAGTCCTCATCACACAGCTCATCAAGCTGATCTTTCAAGATCGTATCCCCGGTGGAATGCATCTTTGAGCATGACTGCAAAGTAATAGCAGTATCCTGCGCAAAACTTTTGCCGGATGCTCTTATCATCTTCCCGAAAATCGTTTATAAATGACAATACCTGCTTATCCGCAGCTTCCTTTCCGGAAATGACATGGAGTTCCCGGAGCATATACTCTGCCAGAAACCTTTCTGCCTGGTTTTGCGTAATATGCTCTTTTTTTACTTCCTTTCTTAACTGGTTTCTTTCGATTAAGATCTCCGTTCTCATCCCCAGAGGGATCTTGATGTCATACATGCTGATCCTTTGTATACACTGGATCTTTCCAAGCATAACAATGTTTTCCAGTGACTCTGATTTGACCAGTCTGTATTCTCCATTTGAATCGTTTAATACGCCTCTTTTCTCAATGGTTTCTCTTACAAGTTCCCCGTACTTATCAAATCCTTCCTGCGTGAACCAGCATCTGGTAGCTACATTGGGGTGTTCTTTGTACCATTTTGGTTCCTTTAAGAACCTCCCGATATATCTCCGCTGGTCAGGAAAAAAATACTGGAAGCATCCTTCCCATGGTTTGTCCGAACCAATCCGGACTTCATAGCGATAGAACATAAGTTTTAATTCTCCTTTCGTTTTTTTTACATGGAAAATATGGAAAAGCCGTGTAAAAAACGAAAAAGTGAATTCGAATTCACTTTTTGATTTTGTAGATGAGGTGAAGTACTATGATAATCAAATGGTCCTCGGAGGATTTCCGCTTTCTTGTGACGGTTTCTCAGCTTCCGAGATGCATGGCAGATGGAAGAACATATTAGGAAGATGTCATTAATGCCAGCATTATTATTTCGGAATGGATAGATACAGCCAAAAAACAGGAAGGACTATACCTGATTTCTCAAAATAAAACCACAAAAAAAGAGGAACCATCCGGTTCCTCAATCATAAACAACTCATTCTTCCCAGTGATCTTTCGCCGCCAGGAAGAGATCAACTACTTCTTCCGGGGACTTGTCAATCTGCGGAGCTTCCGCGGAGTCCTCAAAATCCAGTGCATCAAGTTCAAACCACGGGTGGTCATCTTCCGTCTCCGTATCAAACTTCTTTTCCGGAAAGCCCACCTTGTCTGGAATGAAATACATTCCATCATCCAGACAGTTAATGATCGTTTTAATCTGTTCGTCCGTATATCTTCCCGGAACGATCACCTTATTAGGTACCTTGTAATTAGATGCGTCTCTATACAGATATCCGATACAGGTGCTTTTATACAGATGTTCATAGTACTCAACATTACTTTCTTTTGGAATGATCCCATCTTTCGACCAGTCTGCGGCATCTACCTCCCTGTTAAAGCAGTCTTCACAGTTAAGACAGATCGTTCCGTCATTTACGGCATCTTCTGTTCTCTGGACCGCTTCGGTTAAATCTTCCGCCTCAACGATGACTGTTCTTGATATAGTTTCTCTGATTGTGATAGCATAATTTTTCATGGTATTCTCCTTTGTTCTTATATTACAAACCGGATATAGCCGAGCCCATCCGGAAGCTTCATGAATTCTCCGTGTCCTCCATGCATCAGCTTTCTTGCTTCTGTTCTGGAATATCCAATACTGCACCAGTCAGAAAAGAAATCTTCCATATCTTTATAATATGCGCAGATGTCCGTATGAAGTGCATAGCGCATAGCATGTTTTCCGATAGCAAGGACCGTCTTATCTGACAACTCAATATACTGTGACAGGTATTTCTTACTGTTTTCTGATAACGGATATGCGATATACCTGGTAAAGTTGTGGGCAAAGCTTTTGGCGAACGCCAGACATGTACCCGCTAACAGACAATGGCCCCAGGGCGTGTAGACGGAATATCTTCCGTCATAATTGTCGAAGATAAGAAGTCTGTTAATCTCGCACTCCAGTTTTCTCCGTTTGTTTTTAAGCATACGTTTTCTCCTTTCTAGTCATATTGTCGCGGATGATCGCTCTCGCATATTTATCCGGATCCATTTCATGATACTCATGGAATCTCTGTAAGGCAGATTCTCTGTCTTTTATTCCGGAATATCCCCAGTTGGAAATTTTCCCTTCAGAATCCATGAAATGAAGATCGAAACCTTTTCTTGTAATAGCATCCAGATTTTTCCGATCACGAAGAATAGCTTCGTATGCGATCAGACACTCTCCATAAAGGACTGCCATCTGTCGTATTCCATCTTCCGTTTCTTCTAAGGTCTTGATTGTTCCAAGATTTAGAATATTAACCGAATCTGTAAGAGTATAATTACCATAGATCCCAAGATCCAGATAATATCCCTCACTTCCGCCTGGTTTTAATACAAAATGAGGATCAAATTCATAATTATATAACCCTACTTTGTCATGATTGTTAGCTGAAGCATATTCAATCAACATTTCTGGCCATTTTTTAGTTTCCTTGATTTTTAAGATGATTTCATTAAAAAAATCAACGTTTGTAATCACATCTTTTTCTCTTTTTATTTCTTTCAGCATAATTAAATCCTCCTTTGTAAAATATAGTGACTTTTCTTTTTGCGTTCTGAACTTCCGTAAGCAGTTTCATATAAATACTCTACCATGCTACAAGGAATTCCATGAAGCTCACATAAATGTTCAAAGAAATCAGTTTCATCCATTTCATCTACAGCTTCCATTACTTCTTCCATTGTAACAAACTCATGGTCACAATCTTTAGGATTAATAGGTTGATGCAATGGTTCATATAAACATTTCATAGTTTGATAGACATCATCAGTATACTTATGTCTGTAGCTTTTATTTTTTTCTTCTGGTTCAATTATGTTTGTAGATATATCTGTTTCGGATTCATTCTCTTTAAGTATTTCGCTTACATTGAATTGAACAATGTCACACATATGCCATTCTTCTCCGACGTCAACGCAGCTATCCCTATTATTTACTTCGAAAAACCCATCGTTCTTCATATCTACGCCAAAATCCGTCGCTGAATTTATTGCAGAGGTTTTCATTTGTTGCTGACACTCTTCTAAAGAACCAATTTTTTCGATATAAAAACCAACTCCATTATATGCATGATGATATACGCAAATATTATCTTTGTCTTCTACTTCTATTTCATGAACCGTATGAACAAAGAATGCTCCATCACCAAACGAATAGTCGATTCTTAAAACCTGATCTTCAGAGCCATCCGTACTATCCACATAATTAATTTCTGTTTTCGAAGACCAGATATTGCTGTTTTTCAGTTCTGACAAGATTAAATTTTTTATGTATTCATGAGCTTCTAAAAATTTTTCAAAAAATAAGAATGTCGGCTCTCTGTAATTATCACTGTCTAATATGCATACAAGATATATTTTCATTTTTTTTCTCCTTAGTAGTTCTGAAAGTTTTTCTATGCTCTCCGCAGAAATTCTGCATATGCTCCGCAGCATTATCTCCGAGGTACTTCCTTACCATAGATACATCAATGCCTGCTTCCAGCATCTCCATGTATACATCCAGTTCGTCCGTACCATTTTCAATGGCATCGTCGAAGCGAGACTGAATCTCGTCGGCCATATCAACATCTCTTTCTGACTGAAGCCAGACGTCCGGGATATTCTTTGCACTGAGCACAAATAATACCGGTTCACCCACTTTGTCGTGCAGTCGGATTTCTGCCTCCGGATCCATTTTTTCAAGTTTTTCGATCAATGTTTTCACTTTCATGATGTTTCCTCCTATATTTTATGGCTCCCGAAGGAGCCATATCATTAACCAAGTAAAGCAGAATTTGCTTCTTTTTCCATTCTGTTGAACTCAGATTTTTCTGTCTCCGCAGGGATCAGGAAATACAGTTCATAGTCATTCGCATCCGTTTTGCAGGACACAACACAGCAGCCTTTGTTCCGATACATGAGTTTTTCTGCTCTGGATAAGGCATCCAAATAGGTGTCGGTTACATATTCACCGAATACAGCAAGATAATATTCCCCGTCATATTCAACGATATATTCTGGGCATCCGGCGTCGCTGTTCCACAATTCCTGATAAACGTACTTTAACGTTTCCGGAAGATCGTCCTGTGTTATCTCACGCTTTCCGTGACAATGGAGTTCTCCCATGCCGTTGCTCCAATACCTTAAATGTTCTGCCATATCCTCAAAAGAGTCATATTCAACAGAAGTACTTACCGCATCTTTGTCATGCACATGACCTACGCAATAATAACAATAAGTATCGTCGTACAGGTAGTGTAATGTGATGGTTCCTTTCTCCTGAACTCGATCACCGTCAATGAACAGCCCTGATTCAGCTCCATGTTCAATGGAAATGGTTTCGACTTCTTTCATTGCCAGCTCCTTTGCCTTCTCACATGCTTTCTGGAAAGAAGTAAACTGCATCCCTTCTTCCGCGTCATCCCATGAATAGGTAATATCCAGCTTATACATAGTTTTCCTCCTTTGTTTTAAAGAACAGTCACGATTTCTTTCTTCCTGCTGTCATAACGGAACACTCTGTCAGAAAGAAAATCCGCAGATGTCAATGAACCGTCTGATATTCCCGCATCTGTTGAAGCATTCCAGCCTTCTTTAATGTTCTTCGGAGAGATCGTGTTGATCTTATGGACGAACACTTCGTGTACACTTGTTGTTGCGAAGTAATAGTCTCCCCCCATGATCTGACTGATTCGTTCTGCTACTTTTGGGAAGAAAATCGCAGTTGCACCAAATAACCTATTTTTTGAAATCAAGATCTGAAAGTCGGCATCTGTATGGAAATCATCTTCCATAAATGGCTTACCGCTTGAATACGGATTAAAAAGGAGGGTTCCCAAATCCGTTATCCGCGGAGGAAAAAGTTTTAATGTGTTTTCCATTGCAACTGAAAATAACTTGTTATAGGACTTGTCCCATTTGCAGGCTGCTTCAGCTGGAATCATAATCGATTCCTACCTTTCCATCTGTGGTCTCCAAAAGTACATACAGGACCAGCGTTACTCCTCCAACAGTTCTGCGACATACCCCATTTTCCATTTTCTTTCTGCCAGTCTCACAATTAAATGCCCGGATAAACAGCCTGTCCTTGATGCTCTCGTAGCAGTCAAGCGTATCCACTAATTCTTCGCCCTTTTTTCCATTCTTTTCACAATATGTCAGGGAATTGTCAATTTTCTGCAGAACGACTTCTATTCCGTGCTGACAATAGTCTTCAAAAGCAACATCCATATGGACCAAAATTACAGTCCTGTTTTTTTGAAACATGGCACATACATCATCTGTTACCGGTGCTTCTTCCGGTTTCTTTACAGACGCGCTGTAATTTGGATGCTTCACACTGAATTCTTTTACCAAGTTTTCTGCAAATTCGTTTTTGTTCATTTTTTTTCTCCTTTGTTTTGTGGTTGTTAATGAGTTTAATTTGTATTTCTCCTTTCGTTTTAAATACAAAGGTAAGATGTTAAAAAAGAGTTCTAATGAAAAAAGTGAATTCGAATTCACTTTTTTATTAAAAAAAACTGCCATCGTAAAAGGTGGCAGTTTAAATATAAAACTATCATGCAGGACAGCTTATTCGTTGTCCCATCCCAGACATTCAGATACCTGTTCGAGGATCTCTTCATCGGACATCATAGCTCCGCAGCAGTTGCAGATACGGACAGTCTTCTGGACTTTCTTTCCGTTTTTTCTGCCATGGTAGGTTACCTTGCTGTTTGGAATCATAATGTCAGATTTTTCGCAGATGTAGCAGCGTGTCATAAGTCACACCTCCTTCTGTGTAAGCTCGAATCCGTCATGACAGAAGCCGTACTCATTGGAAAGCCAGTCGGAGATGTCATCCTGCATTTCTATCTTTTCAGCTTCACCAAAAAACCCGTTTTCATCCTCATAATTTTCTTTTGAAAACTTAGCCGGAAGGATCACTTCCTGTGGAAGGGAATCGAACGTATCCTGGTCTCCGTCGGTATCCCATTTTATTTTTTTCGCAATATATCTAATGACAGGCTTATATTTTAAGGATTTTATCTTCTCATTCATAACTGCAGTAAAATCGATATGATAAGATGAGAAAGATGCATACGCATACAGATGTCCCTGATATTCGGATTCAACTTCTTCGGTATCCTCCGTTCCGTGCTCATATTCGTAAGAATCATTTTCTTCACTTTCTTTTACCAGATGAAGTAAAATCTTTTTTACTTCGTTTTCTGTTCCTAAAAAGCGATGCATTATTATCCCGTCTACATCAGTGTTTGATTCAGAAATGATCCATTCCGTTCTTTCTATCGCTGTATTTTTTTTCATATTCGTATTCTCCTTTGTTATTAAAGTATTCCAAGGTTTTTATACTCATTGATCCGTTCCAGTTCCTGCCGAAGAAAATGTTCGTCGTTCAGATGAATATCTTCCATTTCTCCTCAAAAATTTCTTCTAATTTTTTCTCAGCTTCCTCTTTAGTCAGGAGGAGTGTGTTTCCGATTTCACTTGCTGCAAAACTTCCAGTAAGGCCACTACGAGGTTTTATATAGTAAAAAACTATTTCATCAAAAACGACAGGATGTTCAATATATCCCTCGCACTCACCATATGAAAATGCTGTTACTTTGCACGGTTCCAAATATCCATCAGCAATATCCCATATGGTATCACCTACTTTGCATATAAGGTTTATTCTATTTGTTTTGTTTTTCATGGTCTTATTCTCCTTTGTTTTCATCGTTGATAGGTTAAAATTTTTATCTCCTTTCGTTTTATTTTCAGATTTAAAATGGTGATTTTTTCTGCAAATAAAAACTGCCATCGTCGGATGGCAGTATACAATGCAACTATATATTCAGTACAAGTCCCTGACTTCTCATGTCTGCATAGTCATCAAAGCCATATTGTTGAGCCTTGATATCTAAGTAATCCCTTTTGGGAATATCTCCCATGTTTGTACTGATCAAGTCTTCCTTGATTTCAACGGAGTTATCTGCTTCCAGACAGTATTTAGAGTAATATCTGAATGATTCCTCGTCGGGCATCTGTTCCGAAACCTGATCCAGCAGTTTTTCAATGGAATCTTTATCGAGGTTTTCGGTGTCCGTATCAAGGTAATCTTCCAGGGCTTTTCTCCCATGCATGAACAATTTCCTTTTCAGAGTCTCCCACTTCTCTTCCGTAAAATTCAAGTCGTTTACAGAAAACAATTGTTCGTTAAAATCCACCTCAGTGCTTTCCGTTTCCGATTCTCTTTCAATGCCGAACTGACGAAGAAAACTATTAGGGATTAATAAGAGATCTCCCCAGTTGAAGTTGTAGCAGTTGTTTTCATATTCCCGGAAACCATATCCGGAATTAATATAACTCGCTACTGCACCTTTGATCGTATCAATAAGGTTGATTTTTTCCTTGTAAATATTAAATACAAGACTATGGATACGTACCTCTATTCCATCTCTGTCTATAGCTGTAATGATTTCTTTTCTCATGGACATATTCTCCTCTGTATTTGAAATTATTTTAAAATTGCCACGCAATGTCTGTATAAGTCATCCATTGTATTAAATTTTTCAGTCCTGTTTTCAAAAAAGGTTGCAGTTATATTCCTTTGAGTGGGCACTGAAATATTGGTATCCTCTATCTCATCTGTAAAATCAAAAATATGATCATACTCTTTTTTGATAACTTTGTTTTCGCTTGTATAAGTTATAATCAGATCTTTCATTTTTCCCCTTTAGAATATAATCATAATCTGCGGATCATTATCAGATTCATCGCCTTCATCCGCGTCAATAGCTGCAATTTCATACTCTCTGTCATTATTATCGTCATAAATGATAACCTCAGAATTTTCTTCATACATACTAAGCTGTTCTATTAAGTCCTTAATTCTCATATTCTTCTCCTTTGTTTTATAGTATTCCAAAGTTTCTGTACTCATTGATCCGTTCCAGTTCCTGACGAAGAAAGCGTCTGGTGTTCAGATCAATATCGTCTGCGTCATCCACCCACTCTCCGTCTCTGGCAGTGTGAACCCGGACCATGTTAAAAATATCTTTGTCCGCGGATGGAGAATACTCCCCATCCTTATAGATATGCAGGACAAGATCACAATTCTGTCCAAATTCATATACTTCCAGTTTTTCATCTGCAAGCAGGTCCCGACAGTAATCAATGATCATTTCAATTGAAGGTCTCTGCAACTGATATACCATTTCTTATACCTCCATATGTTCAATCACCATATCGTAATTGATATGCGGATGGTTCTTAAAGAAAATAAACATTGCTTCCTCCAGACTGACTGCATCAATGAAACAGTAATACCTGCATCTTCCGTACTCAAAGGTGACCTCATATCTTCCGATCTCTTCTACCGGCGTACCATCATCATCACGGCTCAGGTCTATACACTGATCTCCATTGTTGTCAAAATATGCTGACAGTTCTTCCGGCTCCTCGATGCAGTCTTCTTCAAAGAATTCTCCATTTTCAAGGAAATAATAACCATTGGATTCGCATATTTCCTCCATATCCTCATCGGAAATCTCATAGAGCTGTGCATATCCCTGCTTCTCGTACTCCATACAGAGCTGTGAAAAAACCTGCTTTACAAGTCTTTCGGCTTTTTCCAGAACAGAAACCCGGATATCACGTATCCCCATGTTTTCAAGTTCATACTGGAAGTCTTCTGCAAGATCAATCCTGTCTGCCATACAATAACAGTACCTGCGGTTTACCGGGATCTTAACCTCATTCTTGTACTCGCTCATATAGAACTTTAAAGTACGGATTTCCTTTTCTATAAGATATCCGTTGATCCAGTTGTATGCAGGGGCTTTTTGAGGAAGAGCAAAAATATCTTCTATGTTCACGGAACCATAGATATTTACTCCATCTCCCTGGCAGTATGATAATGACCACTGCACTTCTAATTCACTGCGTGGAAAGATATACGAAAGATCGTTCTTGTAGTCATTTGTTAATTCCAATGAGAGTATCTCATCGTTTAAATACCATTCCTTAGCTTTTTCTTTTGCCTCCCCGTTAAGTTCCGGGAAAGTAAAAACCTTGATTTCCTTTATGTATTTGTTCATAATTCTTCCTCCGTTTTGATAGTTATATTGTTTTACTCCTTTCGTTTTATTTACATTGAAAAAATGGAGAATAATAAAGGATAATAAAAAACCGCCATCGTAATGACAGCGGTTTATCCAAAAATCAATCTAACAGTTTGTCCAGTTCCTCTACGGTCTCCGCGGAGGCAACCACAGTACAGGAAATGATCCGGTTACGGTTTGCTCCTAATTCTTTCTCTAATGAACGAAACAGCTCTTCCGCTTCCTTTGTTCCTGCCCTGGTAAGAATATTCTGATATACATGTATCTGTGTTTCATCTTCGATCCCATTATTATTAATGAAATCGATGTCTATGGCAGAGCATTTGTGGATCGCAGAAACCTCCGTCTGAAGTCTTTTGGTAAGGCATTCATGAAGGCTTATGCATTCCTGCTTTGTCTGCTCCTCCGGAATTTCCTCAAGAAGATTATTGAGATTGTCCCAGTAAGAAAGGTTGCAGTCATATCTTCCATTCACATAATCCCTGGATACTTTTTTTGCTCTCTCCTTAGACACTTTCATGTCCATGCCTCTGATATCCTCATATACATGATCAGCCCAAATTTTCCGATAAAAGGAGTCTTTGATATCAGATGGAAGTGTATCGAGAAATCCCTCCATGGTATGATCAAGAGAGTTTCTTTCCGAATTAACCATTTTAGCAAAATCATTCAGGATTTTTAAGTCTCTGACAGGATATCTGTCCAGTAAACAGGAAATGCTTCCAAATAAAACAGATGTCTCTTTGATTAGTTTGTATCTGAGAGCAGCCTCCTCAGCGGCTTCTTTTTTGCCGTAGATTTCAAGACCGTATACAGAATCACTTTCTCTTGGATCCTGCCAGATCTGCCCTGTTTCTTCATTAAATCTAAAGCATATTTTTTGTCCTTCAGTGCTCACTTTAAGATAGTTTTTTCCCATTTCGGAAATAATCCCTTCTGTGATGGAATATTTCTTACGGGGAGCATACTTCCCTACACAGAGATCGTATCCGGTATACAAAAGATATACGGTCATCCCTTCTTTATAGTTATCTTTGTAAAAATCAGCCATGTGTTTTCCTCCTTAGTTTTCATACATATTTTTTTAGCCAGCGATCAGACCAGCTTATGCTCTTTCTCAAATTCTACGAGCCGGATCACTGCATCATCAAACGCTTTATCCGTTCTTTCATTTTTACTGATGCTGTTCATGGCACCTGCTTCTTTAACAGTTTTTAAAAGTTCCCTCCAGTGATAGTACTCTTCCAAAGTTAATCCGTAATGTGCTGCCTAACAGGTCATTGCCTGACTTGCTGAATCGTATACTTTCCTGCACTTCTCACACTGATACATCATGATCGTTTTCATTTGTTTTCCTCTTTAATTTATGACTGGAACGTTGCCTTTATTATGGAAGGCTGATAAAGCCTTTTTTACTGTTTCTTTGATCAGTTTCCCAATTGCCAGGGTACAGCCGTTTCCACATTGCTGCTGGCGGCTGTCTAAAGAGCCATGGAATTGAAATTCCTTATTGAATCCCATCAGTGCGGAAGCCTCCGCTACGGTAAGTGTCCGGTTTTCAGTCGGATGGATCAATGGCAGTTTTCTCCAATTGACAATGGTTGGGGATGGGCTGTTCAGGTCCAGGCGATAATACCGGTCGGAATGCATGTTGGGATTATCCCTTAGTTCCGGGATATCTTTAAAATTGTGTCCCGGGTGGACATAAGACATGTTTTTCACCGTTTCCGGACGGCTGACTGTCTGATCGGTATAGTTGAACCATTCCGGGTTCACTTTTTTAAGTGCTTCCCGTACAGTACGGATGGGATGGATGACCTTATCCGGCAGACGGATCAATCCGATCCGGGATCCGATCAGGATCGCACGTTTCCTTAATGTGTATCCTCCAACATCTGTATCCCTGACTATGGCCGAAGTGATCTCATAGGTATTCCCCAGCCCATTCATTACCCTGTCCATGTACCTACCATGTTCACAGGTGATAAACTGGGGGACGTTTTCGATCACAAATACTTCCGGTCTGTTCTTCTTTGTGATCCGGATATACTCATTGACCAGATCCACATCCTGGTGGTCTCCTGCCATCTTCCTTCTGTTGCTGGCAGAAAACGGTTTACAGGACGGTCCTCCGATAATAAGGTTATAAGGATCATCATTTCCATGTATTGTTCTTACATCTCCATGAAAGATATGGTCTCCTATATTGTGTCGGTATGATTCACAGGCACCCTTGTCATAATCACAGGCAAACCTGATCTCAAAGGCCGGGTCTTTATAAAAAGCCCAGTCCAGCATACCTGCCCCGGAAAACAGGGACATAACAAAAAATACCTGTTTCAGATCATTTTCCAACTGTGTGTCTTCAGTTATGGATGCCAGATATTCATCAAAGGTGATCTGTCCTTCCATACCTGCAGCTATCGAAAGAGTTGCTTTGGAAATGCAGAATTCCTTCATCACTTCCTCAAGGGAAATGATCCTGTTTCTGATCTCCCTGACACACCGGACAACGATCCTGTCCTCTTTTACTTCCATCTCCAGGTAATCACTTGTGGATACGGCTCTGCGGACATCTTTCTGCCGGATGTCAAACAGTGCTTTTTCTTTTACCCCACATTTCTTCCTCGACACTGTCATGCCTTCCTCAGATGGTCTGATAATGATACAGTTCCTTCTTACCTCATAGACATAATGGCTTCCCGGATAATATTGTTCATCCGGGGTGATGGAGAAGGTAAGTCCTCGTTTTGATGTTTTATATTTTCTCATTTGTTCTCTCCTTAAAGATTTCTCCCTGCTTCAATGATGATGCAGTTATCAGTCACTGTCAGATACAGAACCTGCATATCAAGGACCGCGTCAAGGGGTTTCCGGTTGCCGTCTCTGACTGCATCATAGATACATTTCGCACCTTTGTCATAATGGGTATCTTCCGCTATGCAGTCATATATCCTGTAATTACAGTCGCAGTCAAAATAGTCATTGTAAACGAGATCTCCTACCAGCATGATAAATTCCTCCTTTGTTTTCTTGATCTTTGCATGTTTTTTTCTCCTCTCGTTTTGGTTTAAAAAAAAAAATGAAAAAGGAACCCGGTTCATAAAAATAGGCAGGGATTTTTTATCCTTTTTCATTTTGGAGATTTTTTTTCAATTTATCTTTATCTTTAAAAACGAAGGGAGAAAAAGTGATGTATAGAATAAGAGAAGATTTTGGAAAAAAAACAGTGGAAGAAATTCGTGAAGGAAGTGTCGTGAAACGTGCAGAGGACGACTCTCTGTATAAGTTCATTGGTGTAGCCAAGAACACATCTTCCTGTGAATATGAAGCAGTCTTGATGGCTCTTAGCGGTGATTACGGTCTATATACCGTTCCTGTTAAGGATTTTCTTAAGGCTGCGGACTTTGGTTCCCATCAGAGTTACGCATATGAGACATGCGGAAACGTTGACGGAAACTGGAGTGTCGTCTACTGATTTTTCCATCACCCGCTAAAAAGAGCCGGGTTGTGTCCAAACGAGAATGGTATGCTCCCCGTCAAGAGGACAATAAAAAATAATAAATTTTTGTATCGTCAGCCATGCTATGGCTGGCGATATTTTATGCTGCTTTTGTATATTGCTCATGATATTTCATTGGTGTCATTACATGCAGTTTCCTTTGAAGTCGTTGGTTGTTGTAGTAATCTATGTAATTAGCTATCGCAGTAATCAAAGAGCTTCTGTCATTAAAACGCTGTTTATAATACATTTCTCGTTTTAGAATTCCCCAAAACCCTTCCATTGGTCCATTGTCAATACAGTGGGCAACTCTAGACATACTCTGCTTCATATGATGTTTTTTTAATCTAGTATAAAACTGTGCGCTTGTATATTGAAAGCCTCGATCAGAATGAACTAATGGGTGTGCATCTGGCTCCTGACGAACAGCCTCATCAAACGTGTCCATAACTAATGGATTATCATTATGATCGCTGATTTTAAAGGAAACAATCCTTCTATCATATAAATCTAAAATAGCACTCAGATAAACTTTATGAACTTCTATTCCGTTGTAGTATTTAAATTCAGAAACATCTGTAAGCCACTTTTCATTCGGTTTTTCGGCGTGAAATTCACGGTGTAAATAGTTTTTTGCTATGTGATCAGGATTTCTGTCTCCTCTGGTACAACTCTTAGGTTTCCATTTAATATTTGATTTTATATCGTATTTCCTACAAATACGAAGTACTCGTTTATCATTCACATGAATTCCTTTATGTCCATCTAATTCATCACGAATCCTTCGGTATCCCATATCTGGATGCTGGTGATGAATCCTTTGGATTTCAGTGGATAGTCTTTCGTTTCGAAGTTCATTATTACTTTTCGGATATTTTCCCCAGCGGTAATACGCAGAACGTGTAACATTAAGATATTTACAAAGTCTATCTATGGGATAATGCTTAGTAGACGATAGTTTTTGGATGGCTTCATATTCGGCTAACCGATGGATTAAAGATAGCGACCCCTCCTTTCCAGTTCTCTGACTTTTTTTAACAGATCATTCTCCATTTGTAAGTCTAGATTTCTTCTTTCCAGTTCAGCTATCTTGTCACGTAGCTCTTCTTCAGGTGTTCTGCTTGGAAGAGAAGCTATACGACGTCCACGTCTGTCTTCCAGACCCGCTTGACCCATCTTTTCGTATCGTATTACCCAATTGCGAACTTGTTGATAGGAACAATCATATTTGAGTGCCATTGCACCATAATTCTTATCATTTGCAAGACAATCTGTTACTATTTTTAATCTCTCATCAAGTGTAGTGTTCTTTGCCTTTTTCATGTAAGCACCTCCAGTGGATGTTTTTAATATTCCACCAGAATTATACACCTTAATCCAATCGGAAAGCTGTCTGTGTGAACGAATTCCGTATTTTGTGCAAATATCCTGAAGAGATCCTTCTCCGTTAAGATAATCATTTATAGCAGATATTTTTAAATCTTTTGAATAAGATTTGTTTTTCGGTTGATTGAGTAATCCAGTTGGTCCATCATACTGATAAATAGAAATCCAATTTCGAATACTATGATGATCAACTCCCAATTCTTTTCCTGCTTGCTGTATGCCAATTTCTCCTGCAAGGTAGCGTTCGACTATTTTTACTTTTTCTACTGGTTCTATCTTACTCTTTCTGAACATGAAAATACCCCCATATAGGACTTTTATATTTCATTGTCCTATATGAGGGTAGCATACCAGAAGCCTTTCGGGGCTTCTTTTTTTATGCACGAAAAAAGGAGCCTCAACTGGCTCCTAAAAAAGTTACCACTCCTCTCTCATTCCATGAGGCCTGAAAGACCAAGATCCGCATACCGGTTACTTTGAAATCAAGGACATCTGAAAACAATACCAGGATTGCGTTCTGGTAAATCCTTGCAGGAACCGGGTTCTCTTCCTTCCCAAAATACTCGAAGAACGATTCCATTGCATCAGTATCCAGCCAAATGGCAACATCAAGTTCTTCTGGGAATTCGGAAGTATAGATTTCTTTCTTTTTCAGCCAGGCCCAGATCTCTATAATCTGTTCTTCATCGTCTTTGTTTAAATGATATTTCTTTTCCGGACGATTTTTCGCGTGGCTTACCATGCTGCATTCCTTCTCCAGCCATTGGAATCCTTTTTCTGTCAGATAATAGGTAACTGACTGTTTTCCACGGTCTGATTCTGCCAGTCCTTCAGATTCCATTTTGTCAAAATACTCATCCCCCAGTCTGTTTGAAACAGAGTAATTTCGGTAGGAAATGAAATGTTTCTTTCCAAACTTGTAAAAGGGACTTTTATTATCCATACCGATCGCATGGCAGGCTCTTCTTACCATTTCATTATTCATTTCCATCCCCCTCGTTGTTCTGTTCTTCATCAAGAATTCCCGATACATCCCCTGATACCAGAAGATATAATCCTTCCTCAAATACACTTACGGGTTCATATCCGATATCCATCAGTAACGCGACTTCCTGTCAGTTTTTCAGAGATCAGATCAAGGAATCCATCAAGGTCATTCCCGATCATATCAGAGAGTTTTACTTTGACAATTCCGCGGATGAAATTATTGTCATCTTTATATCTGCGTACTGCCTCTTTCTTTAAAGGACCAACTGGATAGCTTACTCCTTTGTGGCATAAATACTGTTCCGAAAATGTTTCCTCAAATCCTGATATCAGCTTTTTCAATCCATTTTCTATTTCAGCATCATTTGCTTTTATTGGAATGCTTTCTGTTTTGGTTATCTCTTCTCCGGTGGACCGTATTCCTATGCAGGGTAAAACATATTTCCATTCACTGTTATTCTCTGTCACAGACAGTCTCAGTATTCCTCCTGGAATTCCGGCTCGATATGTACAATAATATTCTTTATTGAATGTAACCGGCATCTCTCCTGTTCCGTCCCATCTTTCATAGTTCGCTCTTAAAAGAAAGTTGTATCCAACTTTATGCAAATAGGAATCGGATGTTCCTGTATCATCCCAGAGTGCATCATATTCTTTCTCAAATTGAAACAGATTCTCTAATGAACAATGCTCCTTCTTTAAGGCGTATTCTTCCATTTTTAATAAGAAGAACTCTCCTTCCTTATCGGTCAGCGGCCAGTCAAATACCTTTAATGTTTCTTCGCTGTCAATTTCATACATCGCCGTCACTCTTCCATCCGAATGCCAGCAGGTGTAAAAATTAATCCAGGTTTCATCATCGGAATCCGTATCTGTTCCAAAATAGCGGTCGACATCAAACCAGAGTTCCCAGACTGCTTCAATGGTTTCTTTTTCCAGATTCATACAAAGTTCGCCTGTATATTTGATATTCTCGCTTATAATTTCAATCTGACGTTTACCTCCAAGGAAGAATTTTGCAAAATCTGCTTCGCCGTATCTCGTCCAGTCTTCCTCTCCTGATTGCACCCAGATAGTTGGGTTAAGAGAATAATCAGATATACGAAACAGGGACTTGTATGTTGTCCACAGCTCTTTTGCGGAATCATAGAATAATTCTTTATCCAGATTTCCTTTTTCTCCACCTGTTTTCTTGTAAAGTCTTAGTTTGAATTTGTTGTCCATTTTTCTTCCTCCGTATTTTAGATTTTCTTTTTATTGCTGTTTTTGATCTACTTTTCCATTCTGCCGCGGATGGATTTGGGAAGGCTCTCTTTCGCTTTCTTAGTTCAAGATACAGTAGTTATTCCTTCTCATGGATTTTTAGTAGGTTACGTGATATTTTTTTATTCTCTTTTCTTTTTTATTATGTTTAGAAAATGTAAAATGGGGTATAATTATGAAAACTGGTATTTTAAAGAAATGTAGTTAGATAATTAAAGCATCATTATTTCAATCGGAACCGGGTTCTGATTGATATCCTGATTTCTTTTGATAAATCAGTGTTTTTACTTTCTTGTGACATATACCGTTATTATATTTCGAGTTTCTAATAATTTGCCACAATCGGAACCCGGTTCCGATTGTAGTATTTTGTCTTGCTCTAACCTGAATATATGTTTTGGTGCAATCGTAACTGGGTTCTCATTTAATCAGGATCTGTGTTTTCTTAAGAAATATTTCTTTAACGTTCTATTTAGAAATCAGAACCCGGTTCTGATTGCAGTATCCTGCCTTGCTCTGACCTGAATGTATGTTCTGATGTGATCGGAACCGGGTTCCGATTTATCAAAATATCATAACATCAATTTAATAATTCAAATTAAGTCGAATAAACCACAATGATATACTTGGTTTATCGTAGGATCTCAAATTATTATCTTTCATTTTTTATATAGAAATAGAGTGAATATGTCAGAATCCGAAGACATAAAAGGAGATGAAAGTTCAAAATATTTTTTAGCAGATACTTATGTCACCGCCATTTTTTATCGGAACCGGGTTCCGATTTGACATTTTTTTCGTGTGAAAACATTCCAAAATTGAAATTTATATAATAGAAGTTGTCAATCATATTGAATTTTAAAAATGTATGTGTCATAATAACAAATGATCAAAAGGACACGGAAAGGAGAAAATTATGGCAAAAGTAATTGCTGTATACAATAGAAAAGGCGGTGTCGGCAAGACAACCAGCCTGTTGAACTTAGGAGCAGAATTTGCTCTATTAGGAAAAAGAGTACTCCTTGTAGACGGGGATTCGCAAATGAATTTAACTCAGTATTTTTTTTCAGATGAACTTGATATAGAGATTGGAATCGATCCAAATGAATGTATTTTAAGCCAGGGCCGTACAAAACCAGGTGTAGATAATCTATACACCATCCTCGAAGATAAAATGCCTGTATTTAGTGCCATCCGAACAATCGAACAATCCACAAAAAGAAAGTTTGGAAATAAATTTAAAACCGTAAGCTGTAAATTTGATGTATTACTTGGCAGCCGGGAAATGGATTGTTATGAAATAAATGATATTGAGAGCGTAAAAAAACTGTTAAGCCAGGCTGAGGATGAATATGATTATATCTTTATCGATTTCCCTCCGCAGAACAGCCTTGTAACAATGATGTATCTGGTAGCATCTGATTAACCTGATCGCCCCTCTCCACCTCGGAAAGGAATCCAGTCTCTTTGCATACAACGATATCATTGACTGCTGTGAAGAAGCTAATGAATATAAAGATAAGAACCTGGTTCGTCTTGGTGCTTTTTATACACAGACTCAGCTCTACAAAGGATATCAAAAAGAAAAGTATTCCGAAAGTATGACAGAAGAAATGCGACAAGCAATGCGTTTCTTTAAAACAACAATCAGATATGATTATGCAACAACAACAGCTGCGG
>NZ_JBWJVP010000060.1:0-31914 GCF_056339915.1 Blautia sp. ZXY-1-B12
TGCCATGGCAAGAGCGAAAAAAATGTTTACATATAAATATACTGCAAATGGTGAGATCGAAATGATATTAATTTTTTGTCAAAATGTATCTTTGTTTTCGGTGCAGGTATCAGTAACCTTAAGATATACTGGTACAAACATCAGCTGTGCGATCAAAAATGTCATCAGTTGTATCATTTTCTCAATCCTTTCTTCATGTTGTTTACAACTTAATATGCCAAAAACGAGAGGAGAAATCAAGATGACCAAAAAAATTTCTAAAAAAGCTCAAGGAACAGATGGGGATCTCCGATATCCGTCATAACCGTCCGCCGGTTGGAAGACCTGCCGTATTTGTTGGTGTGACAAGCAAGAAAAGAAGACGGGAAGGAAAGAAAGAAGTCAGGGACTACGATTAGTCTCTGGCTTTTTTGTCATTTTCACATATACAGAATACAGAATCCGGTAATGACCGGATCAGGAGGTAGGATCATGACAAAAGAACTTATAGTAGCAGCAGTCTTAGGGACTGCTCTGACTGCCGGATGGTTTATCCCGATAGGGATTGAGGCTACTTATACCGGTGACAGAGTGTATCAGAGTGAAATGATAAGCAAAAATGATGTGGATATCCATTCTTTTAGTCTTTTGGGAAGAAAAAAGGAGATTGAGGTATTTGACATGAAACCGGCATCCTTAAATGGAGAGGATCTGGAATTTGACATTTCTGCCAGTAACATGACCACAACGTTGGATGTGGATGTTATCCCCGTTGATAAATGTATCTGGGAATACAACGGGACTGTCTATGAGGGGGACAGATTCAATCGGGACAAGATTTCCGGATATGTCGCATACGAGGACGGGAGAAGAGAAGCACTTAAGGATTTTACCCTTAAATATGCCCCACTGGTCTTTGGAGGGGGATCCAACGAGATTTCCGTAGAGACCCCGTTTGGGACAGATACTATTTCCGTGGAGGCTGTCCGGGTGACGGGGATACGAATGGATGGGAAGAAGACCATATATGAAGGAAAACATAAAGGAAAAGATTTTTTGTTTACCCTACAGTACAGTGATGGTGCCACACGTTCTATTCCATCATCAGACGTCTATCTGCCAAAGTTTAAAGTGGTTTCCGGTAAAAACCATGTTACCGTATCCTATAATGACAGACCATATATCGTCACTGTGGAGGCAAAATCACGCAGGCAATAGTCTCTTCAGCTGGACTTATATCCGTTTTTTCGCTTCTTCCTCTTTGTTGTCATATTGAGATTACAATAAAAGAAAAAGGAGATGCGTGTATGGTAAACGTAACGAAACATGCGTATAAGCGCATGAAAGAAAGGTGTGGTTACAGCAAGTCAACTTGCCAGAGAATGGCAGAAAAAGCTTTTGCGGAAGGTGTCAGTCATGCAGATGTATCAGGAAGACTGGATAAGTATTTTTATCAATTATATTGTTATGATTACTCGGCAAATAATCTGCGGATCTATGGAGAATTTGTCTATGTCTTTTCTGACTACAATCTCGTAACGGTCATGCTGTTACCCAACGACCTAAAGGACAGTGTTAAAAAGACCATGAATGTCAAAAGAAAGGTTTCTACATAACGAAGAGTTTCATCTCAGAAATGTTTTTTCATGTTTAAGTCAGACCAAAAACGAAAGGAGAAATATTTATCATGACAATTGCTCAATGGTTTGATGAAAACGGGATTGAAAACCTGCCGATTTTAAACATCTGTGTCTGCCGAGGGATGAAAAAGGAGGATTACGAAAGTCACCTGTTTTTGCAGGATTCCGTCTTTGAAATCGAATTTGTCAATGCACAAGGTTTGCTGGATAAAAAACAGTTTGAAGTACCGGGATACAAAAACATCCGGGAGATTCTGATCGAACTGACAGGCTTATTTTCGGATTTCTGTCATGAAAGCAGCATGATTACAAATCTGAGGTATGCCGGGAAAATTCCGAGAAAGCATCTTTCCGTAAATAAACGGATCTCAAATGCACTCGGAAAACTGTACGCAACACCGGAAGAACTGGCAGAGTTCTTGGAACAGATGGTTTCCTACAATGAAAGCGATCACTGGGGCAGCTGTCTGGGAAAAAGGAAGCTGCTGGAAACAGCATACTGTCAGGGACAGTTCGAACACCGTCAAAACGATGCGGTAGCTGCTGTCAGGGATGCTCTGGAAACTGATCAAAAACTGATCATTTCCGATGAAAATGTCGACCGTATGCTCCCGAGTATCTATTCTATGCCGGATGCCCTGTTCTTTGCAAAACAGGAAGCCGGACTTATGGCAGACAGGTTCATCCGCCAGCATGACTGCAGTGTTGCAGATAATGACCAGTGGAACTCCATTGTGGAAGAATACGGCCGTTTCTCGAAAGGTGGTGACTGATATGGAAAGAAGGATCATCATTGCCGGTACCAGAACGTTTTCCGATTATGACTTGCTGCGGAAGGTAATGTCCCAGACATTTGGTTCTCTTTCCATGCAGGAGATCCGGGAAATGAAGATCGTCAGCGGAGGATGTCAGGGTGCGGATATGATCGGAGAAACATTCGCCCACAACAACGGTCTGATCTGCTTTCGTTTTCCCGCAAACTGGAATCTGTACGGAAAAAAAGCTGGTCCTATAAGAAATGAGGAAATGGCAAAATATGCTTCCGAGACATACGGTATTCTGATTGCTTTCTGGGACGGGAAGTCCCGCGGAACGAAGAATATGATCGATACTGCAAAGAAACATGGCCTGGAAATCCATATTGTTCAAATTTAAGCTGCCCCCCTTTGGGCAGCTTTTTTTATTGAAACAAATATTTTTCATCTTTTTTGTGCATTCAAAAAACGAAGGGAGAAAAAAATTATGAAGAATCTTGGAGCAAAAGTAACAAACTATATGGATCAGGCTATAAACAAGCTTGAAACTGTATTAGGACAGGTAGATAAAGGCATTGGAAGAACAGCTAATGCTCTTGATCTGGTTGAACAGGACATATCAACCACCGTAAAAAAAGACCTGCGTACATTCAGGAAGGGCATCAAGCTTTTCGCCAGAATGCTGAATGTCATGTTTACGGCGACGTTTCTGTTTGTTCTGTACCTGAAGTTCACGCATCCAGACGTATATGCTGATCTAGTCAGGGTAATGCCGGCTGTGCTGGACACCTATGTTTCCCAGCTTCCACCGTGGGCTGGGGATGCGATAGACAGCCTTCTTGATATCGTCAAGAAAGTGCTGTTCTGGATGCAGATTTATCTGCAGCCAGCTATCCGTGTGTAAACTCCAAAGGTCGGCTGGTATCTGCCAGTCGGCCATCATAAGAAACAGGGGGAACCCTGTTTTTTTCTGTCTCTTATTACGACAGACAAAAAAGTGAATTCGAATTCAAAATCTGCGTCCGGAACAGAGTATTTTCACTGGCCTTATTTTTATTCATTTTATCTCTGTATCAAAAAAAGAAAGGAGAAAAACAATGTATGAGTATTATTTTTTATTTTGTCCCATTTCCTTGGGTACAATACCAGACTGTTCAGTTAATGCAGCCGTAAAAAACTAATAGAAGGGAGTTTATAAAACTAATGCGAAAAGAATTCATAACAGCTACGGAAGTAAGAGGTACCGAAACGTACTCAACGATCTACGCTTTTAACATTTATGATGAGTCCATTGATTTGCAGGAAGCTGTCAAAAAAGCTACTGCCGCATATATCAACACCGATGCTGGCTATAAAGTGTATCAGCATAACTGTCAATGTTTTAACTGGGGAGATTTTTTCTTATATGTTCCCAACAGTTTTTTAAAGCTGTTCGGATTTGAAAAAGATTTTTACAATATAACACAGACTGATGTTGATTTTGATGAGCAGTTGGCCTCTGAGCAGGATCTTAAATTTTCTGATGAAAAATGGAACATTCTGAAAAAAACATTGTTCATAAACGGACCGGAAGGGCTTGCAGATTTTATCGGAAATAAGGTTCCTGATGACAATGATACTGTCGATAACCTGCTTGACCAGATTGCTGAGCAGATGCCAGATGAAGAACTTTATAAGTTCTACGAAAAATACTGTCTTGAACAACAGCTTGCTTCTAAATGGAACACTCAGCAACTTATCAGGAGGATAAATGATGTAGCCGCGCTCATCCCCAGTTCTGAGGAACTGGAACTAGATCATTTTGATGACATCGAAATAAATGGAGAAAACGTCAGCGGATGGTTTGCCTTAAGTTGCAATGGCAGCTGTACCCATGCCATAAATGAATTTTTAAAACCAATAATCACAGATGATGAAATTGGAAAATACGATATTGATGTTCGTAAAATTTTTGATGACCTTCATGTGGTCTATTGTGGCTAAAGTACAAAGAAGTCGTCAATTTGGGATTAGATGAAAATATATAAGTACATTGGGACAGCTGCGGCTGTCCTTTTTTTAAAAAGGAAAGAAGAATTAAGTTTTCCATTTTAAAATCTACGTACGGAACGGAATATTTTCACGGTTTTTATCTTTATTCATTTTATCTCTGTATCAAAAAAACGAAAGGAGAAAAAAATGTATAAATATTATTCAGTAATACGCCCGGTTTCTATAGGTACCATACCTGACTGTACGATTCGGGAAGTGGTTAATTTCAACCAGCGTCAGTACGTGGAGGAGATCATGAGACAGGCCTGGGGATATTTTCTTACCCCAGATGAGATCCCGGAAGAAAAACTTCAGGCGTATAGTCTTGTCTCCGCGGATGCTGCCGTATCCAAATGGCAGCCTGTCGCAGAAAAGATCTCTGAGTTTTCAAAGAAAGCCGGGGATGATATGGAACCTGAAGATATCCTGTCCGCAGTAACCTCCGGAAACCTTGAGGAAATCACCGGGTATCTGGTCGTATTTTCCAGATCAAAGTATAAGAAGGAAGCCCTGGTGCTTTTCAGAGAAGTCAATTCTTTGAGGAGTTATTCATGAACTGGACAGTAACCCAGTATCTCGACTGGAAGCTCTCAGAAATCCAGACAATGGTTTTGGAAAAGAAGCCATCCGCGGATATCATCCATGAGCTCCAACTTGTACGGGAAACACTGGTAAAAAAAGAAACCATAGTGGATTCTGTTGCTACGGAGACAATCGAGCACAGAATATTTATCACAAAGGAGGAAACATGAAATACGTATTTATTTGTTCTCCGTATCGTACTGTCGGAGCACAGGATCTCTTCCGGAATGGAGGAAGAGCTAGAACTGGCCAAGTTGCGGGGCATCCCGATCAAAAAAGTCAAATTTCATAAAAAACAGGAAAAAACGTATCCAGACAGAAAAACAGTAGAACATCTACGTAAAAAATACCCGGCAGGATGCCGGGTAAGACTTCTTAAGATGGACGATATCCAGGCTCCACCGATTGGTTCAGAAGGAACGGTAGTTCATGTGGACGATACCGGTTCTATCTGTGTTCGGTGGGATACCGGAAGTGGACTGAATGTCATCTACGGTGTGGATCGATGCGTAAAGATCTGAGGCGGCTTTGGCTGTCTCTTTTTCGTATGAAACGACAATACTGTGTTTTCTTATATCTTTCTATTTTAAAGCGGCTTGTTTTACAAGCTGTTTTTTCTATTTCTTTCAGCCGTTTTTCATGTTTATCAATGTAAACATAAAACGAAAGGAGAGTGAAAAGAATATGGAAGATAGGACATATGTTTGTTGGTAACTTATACACAGGGATGTTCTAAATTAAACAAAGGAGAAATCTATTATGAGCAGTATAAATGAAAAGATTATTATAAACGAAATGAACAAACCGGAACTGATTGGGAATATCATTGATATTTTCGAGGACTTTCTTGACGACAAAGGAATTATCATTCCTAATCAGGAAAGAGATGAAGATCCTGAGTTAGACGCAGAATCCTCTGCGAATATCTACGGAGAAGATTACGATTCTTTATCAACTTCATTGGAGAACCTGCTTCGAAGCTGGAACATCGCTGAACCTGTCAGTGACTTAGAAGTAGAGGTTCTGTGGTGGTGGTACTATATGTGCCGAATACTGTGATAATTGAGAGAATAACAAAGGAGAAAAATAATGTATTCGCTGGAAACATATATATAACGATACTCTTCTTCCATATTTTTGAACTACCCCAACCGACTGACGTCGGATGGGGTTTTCTGCTAGTGTGCCGAGCATGGCACTAATCTGTACTGGTGAAAGTCCAGTCACGGGTATTTACCGCCAAGTGTAGTGAACCACAAGTCGGTACCAGTAATGGTATGGATGAAGGAAGTGGTGTAACAAAGTTCTTGAGCCTACGTACAGAAACTTGATAAGGCGATTAGGTGGGTAAGTTTGCTAGACAAACCAAAGCCCAAAAAAGGTAAACGTAAACCGAAGTTGTAAATCAAGAGGTTGTGGAACGAAAGATTAGCGTCTTACCTCGGGAGACCCGACCTCACATACTGAAAGGTATGGTCGAAAAAGGTTTGGAGAGAGGGGAAGTCAACGACGTCATGGTAGGCGAAAGCCGAAGTACTGAAGTCGATCGATAGTACGAATCGTTATGTTTAAAATAATACATGAGCCAGAAATCGAGTGGACAGGAAAAGTAGGAACGTAACCGAGGAATACTGGTTACACTTAGAGGGGTGTTATGTATGAATTTTAGGATAAAGTCAGAGGAGTAACAACAATGGAATTGATTGAAGTGATCTTGTCGAAAGAAAAATCTGAACAGAGCCTATAAAAAGGTAGTTGCTAATAAGGGTGCCGAGTGGTGTTGATGGAGTTACTGTAGAAGAACTGGGAGATTATATAAGGGAGAACAGAGAGAAAATCGTTACATCTCTTATGCAGAAGATATATACCGAAACGAGTCCGAAGAAGTATACATTCCGAAAGACAATGGTAAGAAAAGACCATTGGGAATACCCACAGCACTTGACAGAACTATCCAGCAGGCAATAGCACAGCCTATATCTGATATTTATGAAGAAGATATTCAGTGACTATAGTTATGGATTCAGAGCCGGAAGAAGTTCGTCATGATGCCATTCGACAGGCATTGGAAGACTCTGAATGATGGGTATGAATGGGTAGTGGATATAGATATAGAACAGTTTTTCGACAAGGTAAATCACGACAAATTAATTCAGATACTAAGAGAACAAGTAAATGACAGTACCACATTAAATCTGATTCGGAAATATCTGAAAGCAGGTGTAATGGAAAACGGCTTGGAAAAAGCAACTATTACCGGTGTGCCGCAACGTTCATTATGCCGAGCTCGGCATAATAAACCTTGAAATGCTCTCTCTAATAGCCCCCACATGCATGAGAAGTTGAATATTCGATTGTATGAAGCTGGGTAAGGCAGGTCGAGAACCACCCTAACAGAGAAGTGAGGATAATAATCTAAGTAAAACATTGGTCTAAAAGTGGCTAGAGCCCACCTGTGTATGAAAAGAGTAAAACTTCATGTAGCTGAGGAAAGTTGTTCAGAGGTGAACAATGTGGTCTATAGACCGCGAGGCTACAAAATATCTATGGTGAGAATGTATTCACAAACACTGACGAACTTCCGAGTGTACGGGTCCTGGAGTTCTGAAAAGTGAGCAGCAAATGCCACATCCCCCCTGTGGGGTGTTAGTGAGGTTTAGTAAGATTTAGCTTTATGAAAGACCTTATAGTGTTACAGGCACTATCAAGCTAACGGGCTTAAAGGAAGCACCTAAGGATATATGTAGAGCTAAAATTATAGGAACGTGGAAAGCTGGGAATATGGAGGAAATTCAATTCCTATGAAGTATTGATAAGGAAAAGTGAAAAACTATAACTTATCTTAATCTCAGTGAGAGTGAAGCCACAGTACCTTTGAAGCAGTGATAATAAGCTGCGGAGGGATAGGCTTTAGTCGGAATAGCATAATAATCAAAATATAAAATTGTTATCAATAATGATATTTTAATATTAACTATTAGATTATTATGTATTCGATGGAACGCCGTATGAGTTGGGAAACTCTCATGTACGGTGTGAAGCGGGGGAAAAGGTGGAGATTACTTCAAAATCTTACCTATCGCTATTGCAGATCGTACAAAAGTTAGCAGGTTTTTCCATGGGAAGGGCCGATCTTATCCGTAAGGCTATGGGTAAAAAGAAACAGGAGATTATGGATCAGGAAGCTCCAAGATTTATATACGGAGATAAAGAGCTTGAGATTGACGGCTGTGTCAACCGCGGGATCCCGGAAGAAACCGCAAAGCAGATCTGGGAGCAGATGGTTGATTTTGCCAAGTATGCTTTTAATAAGAGCCATGCTGCGGCTTATGCTGCCATTGCAATGCAGACGGCATATCTGAAAGCCCATTATGCACTGGAATTTGCAGCCGGACTGTTGACATCCGTTATGGATAAGACAGATACAGCTTGCGGTTTATATCGCTGAATACAGAAAAAATGGTATCAGGATCCTTCCACCGGATATCAATCTGTGCCATGAGGATTTCACTGTTGTTGGAGATTCCATTTATTATGGCCTTGCTGCACTCAAAAACGTTGGCAAGGAAGCAATTGGAAAAGTCATAGATGAACGGAAAACAAACGGTCAGTATGTATCATTTTACGACCTGGTAAAGCGAAATCCGGAGATCGATAAAAAGATGCTGGAAGCACTTGCAAAAACAGGTGCGCTGGATTTTACCGGATATACCAGACATACACTGATGATCTCCGGCGTGGAATATCTGTCCTCCCAAAAACGTGCATCCAAAAAACAGATCGAAGGGCAGCTGTCCCTGATGGATCTGTTTGGAAACAGTTCGGACATGGCGGATACTCTTTCTGAGTTACCGGAATATTCCGAGGAAGAACTGCTGTTTTATGAAAAAGAAGGAGCAGGCGTGTATATCTCAAAACATCCGATCGATGTATACGCTGAGGTCCTTTCTAAAAATCCGGTCAAATACAGTACTTATCTGTATGCGGATGAGGAGACAGGTGATATCCCTGCAAAGGAAAAGGAAGAGATATCCGTTGCCGGGATCATCAGGTCCTTTAAAGTGATCTATACCAAAAAGAACAATGAGCCTATGGTGTTCCTTGATGTAGAAGATTCCATTGGTGTTACCAAAGTGGTCGTTTTCCATTCCCTGTATGAGTTGATAAATGAAAAGATCAGGGAGGACAGGCCTGTTTTTATCAGAGGAAAGGTAAGTATCCGGGAAGAGGAAGCAAGCCTGATCGCTGACAGTGTTTTCTTCCTTGATGAGCCAAACTACAGGATATGGATCCGGTTTGACAGTATCCGGGAATTCAGGAACAATGAAAGTGTATTGGAAAAGATCTCATCCTGGAACAGGGGAATGTCCCTGGTCAGTGTTCTTTTGAATGATAAAAGAATCACCATGGCATTGAAGATCCATATGTCATCCGATCAGAAAGCAATCAATGAGCTGAAAGAGGCATTTGGGGAAATGAATGTAATGGTAAGGGAAACCCAATATCTGTAGTGTTCAGGAGCTGTATGTATTTTGCAGCTCCTTTTTTCGTACCAGAAGTTACCTTTTCGATTTTCTCATATTATGTACAGGTAAGCAGAAAAAACGCTGCTTCATTACAATCAGATATTTGCTTCATTACAGGAATGAGCAACGATCAACAGAGAGGAGATAAAACATTGTACGACACAACAGAACACATTATTGAAAACAACCAGGTACATTTAAGAGGAAAAATGGTAACAGGTTTTTCCTTTAGTCACGAACTTTTGGGAGAAGGGTTTTACACCGCACAGGTAACCGTAGACAGACTCAGCGAAATGACAGATACCATTCCCTTCATGGTATCCGAACGGCTGATAGACGTAACACAGGATTATATTGGAAAATATGTGGAGATCCGCGGACAGTTCCGTTCCTACAATCAGTATAATGAAGAACATAACCGCCTTATCCTCCATGTATTTGCAACAAAAATGGAGATTTTGGAAGAGGAGGATTATCCGATAAATGAGATTTATCTGGATGGATATATTTGTAAGCCAACCGTATTCCGGAAAACTCCGCTCGGCAGAGAGATCGCCGATGTACTGCTTGCTGTTAACCGTCCTTACAGGAAATCCGATTATATCCCCTGTCTCTGCTGGGGAAGAAATGCCCGCTTTGCAGATTCCCTGGACATTGGGGATCATCTGCAGATCAAGGGCCGTATCCAGAGCAGAGAATACTCTAAACGGATCAGCGAAACAGAAACGGAAAGCCGCACTGCATATGAGGTTTCAGCAAGCAGCTTGAAGCTGCTTGCTGAATGACTCTTCTACATACAGGTACTTCCACAAAAAGAGAGGTTTTCCTCTCTTTTTTGATATAGGGATATTTTTGTACAGTTAAAAACATAAGAACAACAAAAATCATTGCGAACATCAGGAAAAACAGGTACTATATTAACATATACTACTACATGTACAACCCGGGATCGGGGTCGATTATGCTACCGGCGACAGATGGCTGGAAGGAGAAGAGAGCAGGCAGGTGGCAGATGGTTGCTCACTGTCTGATAAAGGTTTCAGACCTGTTCTTCAATCTGATCTCATTCCTGCCGGATATGAATTAAAAAAACTAAGGAAAGGACAAAAAACATGGAGATCAATTTGACTGCTGATGAAAGAGAAATGTTATATAAATTACAATCTATGAGATGGTCAAGTTTTCAAGGAAAACCACTTTCTAAAATTGATGGGGAATACCAGAAGATGGTCACTGATGATCTTAAACAAATGATAGAATGTTTTGACTCTTCAAATGATGAATGCATGGAGTTTTCCAAACAGCAGCTGCATATTAATATTACGCTTCTGGATGTCCTTATTTTTTCAATGGATTTCTTTATTCGAAACGACATTGAAGCAAAAAAAACTGCGAAGGATATCGAGGAAAAAAAACAGACAGTGGAAGTCGCAAAAACGCTGCGTCAGAAGATAGTTTCTGTGTTACTGCCAGATCCATGGTTTGGTGAGTCCGCGGATATACAACGTGCAACCTGCAGCTGCTATGAAATAATCAATGGATGGGGTGATGCAGATTAAATATGTTTGTACCAGGAAAAAAATATCCTAAAAAACAGATAGCGAAAGCCAGTATACTTCATAGTACACTGATGCCTTTCGCGGAAAGGCGAAAATATGAGAAAAAGAATCTTATTTATATTCCTGCTGGTCCTCTGCCTGTGTGCAGTCCCTGTCAGCGCATCGGCTCTGGGAAAGGTTTCCGGCGTCAAGGCGAAACAGTCCGGTGAAAAAGTAAAACTGACATGGAATACAGCAGCAGGAGCCAAGGGATATCAGATATACCAGAAAACTGGTTCAGAAAAATTCCACAGGATCAAGACCACCGGAAAGAAGAGCTATACGGTAAGCGGGCTTACACCAGGGAATACCTATTATTTCCGCGTCAGGGCTTATGCGGATTCTTCCGGTAAAAAGAAATACGGAAAATACTCTTCTTCCGTAAAGATCACGATCAAAAACAGCTCTGCGGCAGAAGGCAAAGTGATCACTGTATCCCCGAAATCCGATACTTATAAGAAAAAATACATGAACACATCCTGGTTCACGGAACAGACTCGTTCTTATTACGTTCTCCGTTCTTACCTGGAATACTTTGCCAATATTGGAGGCGGAGAGCTGCACCTGAAAAAAGGAACCTATAACCTGCAGTTTCCTCTGTATATCCCTTCCAATACAACCGTCATATTTGAGGACGGGGTCACGATCAAACGGCAGGACAAGGGGACTCTTTTCATCCTTTGCAGTTACAATGACGTAAATACCGGAAAGAAATTCTACGGATACAATGGTGTCCATGACATCAAGATAATCGGCAGGGGAAAGGTTTTCTTTGATAAGGAATTTGGAGGAAATGCCGCGATCTTGATGGGACATACGAAGAACATCCTGATCGAAGGGATCACCTTTGCCCGTATGTCCGATACATCTGCACATTTCATTGAGATGGATGCTTCCAATAACGTAGAGATCCGTAACTGTACCTTTGAAGGTTCCACTTCCGGAGGAAAGAAAGAAGCGATCAACTTAGACGTCCCGGATCCTGCAACCGGAGGATTTACATGGGAAGGAAGCGGCCAGGACAAGACTGCGAACGATACTGTGTATATCCATAATAATGTATTCAAAAATCTCACCGCAGGAGTGGGTACGCATATGTATACACCGGGACACCCGCATAAAAATATCCGTATTGAAAACAACAGTTTCAGTTCCTGCCGGACATTTGCAATACGTGCGCAGAACTGGGAGGACTCCAGTATCCTTAACAACACTTTTTCCACCATCACCGCTCCTGACGGTTCCGCACTTGCCATTGATGCAAGGGGTATCAGCAATGTAGTCGTAAAAGGTAACAGCATAACAAATTCCGATGCATTCATGAAGATCATCGTCAGCCGGTATTCTGACGGTACGATCTCCTCCAGACCGGGACTGGCAAACTACGATCCGGTGTTTAATTCCGTCAAAGAAGAGGATGTCGTATATAATACTGTATCCGGTCTGAAAACGGATTATGCAGTTTCCTTTGTCAACACTACCACGCATCAGGGAACAAATACAAAATACTGGAAAGCCAGAAATTAGTTGATATTTTGGTACCATTGCGCTAAAATAATAATAAAAAAGGGAGAAATAGAAAAAATGGATACAATGGATTTGCTTCAATTGCTGCCACAAACCATACAGCACGATATCATTGACTTTCATGACTGTAAACTAAAAGATGGGAGAGATGCAACAAGGATAACTCTGTCCAGAATGTTAACTGCAGAAGAGAAATCCCAGATGAGTGGAGAGCATTTTGTAGGAATCAACTGTATTGCTCATTACAGATACGCTCCGGAAATAGAAAAATCCTATTTTTATGTTGTATAGTCAAGTATCTCACTACTAAAGTCACGAGTCTTGGATGCGCAGATTAATAAAATGTCTTCATATGACAGTATCAGAAAACATCTGATACTGTCTTTTTTGCATTTTAAAGAAAAAACAGGAGGGATTTTAAATGGATACACCTGGAATCTTTTATGAAAACCTGTTTAAAGGGATCATAACATACGAAATGCTTGATTTGGCTCTGTTCTCCCTGAATAAAAGGGCCAAAAACTACAGGGATCAGAAAAGGAAAGCAAAAAAGAGTCTGTATGCACAGGCGCAGCTGTTTGGTTTTAATAATCCGGATAATCCGGAAGAAGCCGAAAGAATGGAGAAAGAATTTTATGCAAAAAAGGAACTGCTGCTACAGATCGTAAAGCCGGTCTGTGTCCATCAGGAGCTGGCAGGTTACAAGAAAGATTACGTTTACGATAAGGATGGGATTGATTATGCGGATGTTTTTATAGATTCCATTTTTCATAACCGGGTTCTGGATAGAGGAATCTGCCGGAAAGAAGGAAAGGATATCCGGTTCTTTGTCCGAAAAGGAGAGCCATATTACAGGTATTATTTTTTCCGATGTATTGGAACTCATACCTACCATTCACCTATAAACAAAGAAACGGCCTTAAGCAGCGGTTTGCCCATCCATATAATAAATGAGATCAAAACAGAAGGAGAGCGCAATGAGAATCTGCTTCCTGAAGATTTTGTAGATCAAATGCTTGCTCTCGTAGACAGTGGAACGTACACATATGTCCCATCCAACACTATTCGTACCCCAAGGGAGAGTATCCTTCCACCTGTTACTTACGTCATCCCGCAAAAATACGAATGGGAGGAAGTACTGGATCTGCTTAAGGAAAAATATCCAGAAAAACCGGGACTGCTGAAAGTTGACTTATCCATCCGGCTTTGGAGAAAGATCATGAAACTAAGAGCTTTTTCTGCGGAGAGCTGTATGAAGTGTATTTTGGCAGAGAAGAGAGTTTGATCTTTGCAGGTATCCTCTGTCAGAAACAGAGTTTTTTCGTACCAGAAAAGCAGTCTGCCAATATCAGCTATACTAAAACCATGAACAGCAAAGATGTTCAGAATTCACCTTTCGTTTTTGGGCACTCACAGAGTTCGGAAAATGCTGTGAGTGTCTTTTTTATGCGAAATTTTGAGTTTGACCTTAAATCTGAGAAAAGAGGAATAACATGAGAAGAACAATGATTGCAGGATGTATAGTGCTCTCACTGGTTGGAGCAGCGAACGTGCAGGCAGCAGAAGGGGAGTCGTATGTGACAGTTGCACAGGCGGACGGAAACGTAAGCCAGGCATCAGTAGACCGAGCAAATGATCTGCTTAATGTCATGCCAAAAAACCTGCTGGATGGATTTCTGGATAATGGATGGACATTCTATGTAACAGATAAGAATATTGCTTACGATATTCTTGGAGGACAATTTAATTCCGTAAAAGGTGTCACAGATTTCGACAATCATGAGATATACATCGAACAGCGTGATGCCGCCATAGAAACTGCTGTTGTGCATGAATTTGGACACTATCTGGATTACATCAATGGAGATCAAAGCCAGGCATCAGAATTTGCAGATATTTTCAATGCTGAAAGCAATTCTTTTGTAACTACCTTTGATGTTGATTTCTATTACGATGTCAGCGAATTTTTTGCGGATGGAGTTTATCGGTATTATGACGGTGAGAAAAATACTCTGGTACAGGCTTGTCCGCAGCTGACTGCATATATCGAAACCGTAGTAAAAATGGAATCGCAGCCCTTGAAAGAAGCTTTCGCAGATGGAAGATAAAAGAGGATGTCGCATCGTATATGCAGTATCCTTTTTTTCGTGTCGGAAAATCCTGCTGTCATAATCAGCTACAATACACTCATGAACAGTGTATGAGACTTATGCTCCATATGTTGTTCAGAATCCTTTTCTTTGTTTTTGGACATCCGCGGAAGATCGAAATTAGCCGCGGATGTCTTTGTATAAAAAAGTGAATTCGAATTCACTTTTTTTGAGAGAGGTTCCCATATTTTTCTGAATCAATCTCCATCATCCAATCAAAGGTTTCTGCTTGTTTTAAGTATTTCGACGTAGTACAATAGTTTTCTCTTTCTATATGTTAATATCACAAAAAATATTATTCATCATATTACTTTTAACTTAAAAACTACAGGATCAAAAATGGTCTGCAAAAATTAAAAAGGAGATTATTATGGCTAAGAAATACGTATACTCATGTATCGACAGAGCGAACATAACAGGTACCGTTAACGCAGTAGAAGAGAATACCCCGTTTATTACAGACAAATTTGTAAACCTTATCGTTTACACCTCCAGAAAAGAACCGTCTACAGTCAAAGACCGTATCAATGTAGTTGTAAACAAAAAGTTATTGGGAAATATCACAGAAGGCTCATGTGTAAAAATTGCCGGAGCAATCCAGACAAAAACTGTAAATGGGCACTTGTATATTTATATCTTTGCTTATGATATTACAGAAGTTGAAGCAGGAACTGTTATGGATACCGACCAGCTGAAATTCGAAGGATATCTCTGTAAGAAGCCGGTGCTGCGGAAAACTCCTTTCTCAAATCGTACAGTCTGTGACTGTGTCCTGGCGATCAATGACAGAGGTATGTCTTATTATGTACCTTGCATCTGCTGGAGTAAAAACGCAAAAAAGATGGCACAGAGTGCCGTAGGAGATAAGTTCTATGTTTCCGGAAGACTTCAGAGCAGAGAATACGTGAAAAATGAAAAAACCTATGTGATCAATGAGGTATCCGTTTATCATATTGATGAATTCTCTTTTGATTCCGTTGATGATTAAAAATAAGGGACTGCCATCTGGCAGTCCTTTGTATATGTGATAATCTTATAGGTTCTGGATGTAAGAGGATAACTCTGTTTTCTCTGTGTCATCTAATTTATGTCCTGCTGTATATGCACGTACAAATTCCAGAATGGAATTGTCATAGTAACCTTCTACTATGTCTTTTGCATATTTTTCATGAAATTCTTTTTGGGTAAACACTGGAAGATAAACAGCTCTCGGACCTTTTGTTTTATCTGATTTTAAATATCCTTTTTGGATTCATACGGGAGAGGAACGTGTTCACAGTCTGCTTTTTCCAGGTCTTTCCTTCTTCCGTAAAATGGACCATGATCTCTGCAAAAGTTGTAGGCGTTTCTAATGACCATAAATACTGTAAAATATAAAATTCTGTGTCGCTTAATACGTTTCGCATTTTTATTGCCTCCTTGTTTTTCTATATTTTGGGACCGTACCTCAAAAATCTCAACAAGCTACAGTCAACAATGTGTCTAAAAATTTTTCCTTTCAAGGACAATTGTATTACAAATACAAAAATAAAACAAGGAGAAGTTTTTTCGTATCAGAATAATATTTTTCTGACATAGGATAAGATTTAATCATAAGTTAATCAGGTAACGGAAAGGAGAAAATTATGACAGAATACAATGATTATACAGAATGCTGCGGAACCTGCAGATACCACAAGAAAGATACTTCTGATGACTGGATCTGCACATGTCCGTATAGCGAATATATGAGCGACTGGACAAAGTATGACGATTCCTGTGATAGCTAGGAAGGAAGGTGAAGGATATATCCGAAACAAAGAGGAGAAATGTGAAAGTAGTAGAATCGAAAACGCTTTCTGGTCCGTATGACAGAAGATTTGTGGTTGTCGATGAGGAAATAGGAAATGTTTTGGACGATGCCCAGGGCTACGGTTACAAAAGTAAACAAAAGGCCATGGCTGCATGGAGCTATAAGAACTAGGATAAGAGCAAAGATGCGGAAAAACGCAAAAAACAGAGAATGATCAAAGCCTGGCTAAAAGACCATAGATCCGACAGAAGAGCTTCCGCGGAATCCTCCTCCCAGTCATTTTTTTGTAATCCATGATAATGTTCTATCCGCGGATAATTCCTGTTTTTCCGTAACTACTTCAGCTCAATTGTAGACTGAAAAACGAGAGAAACACAGTTCTGGAAAATCATTTTGGTTAAGGCTTTGGGATGTCCGCGGAAAAATCTCTGGATCAGCAAAAGAGTAGAGACAATTTTTTTTGAGAAAAATGTGCAATAATAGCCTCTCCCTGCAGTTGATATAGTATGAAAGAGTATCCATGGATGAGATTTGCTTCCTTATATCGTTTCCGGGCAGGCAAATAATATAGAAAATGTACAGAAACAGCTGAGCAAATAGAAAAACAAATATATACAAGACTAAGCCGGGAATTTCTCCCGGCTCTTCTTATCTTTTTAAACAATTTTAATTTACGCGGTATATTGGATTTTCTTCCGCGGATAAAATCAACCCTTCTCTTCGCAGTACCTCCTCAGCTTCTTCCGCGGATGTCCCTTTCTCTGCCAGTTCCGCCAGTCTTTTCGCCCCTTTGCATACTTTCAGGTCTTTATCCTGTAACGTAGTGGAGTACAGCTTACCTGACACTTCTGCAATTTTTCTTAATAATCTGACCAGTTCTTTGCTCATGGATATGAACCTCCTTTCTCTCTACTTTCATAAGCGCAGAAAACTGATATTTTTCCGGTGTCTTTTTTATTTCGGTAATATATACAAAATACCCATGTCTGTTTTATGCATATTGTAATTTAAAAAGTGAATTCGAATTCACTTTTTTTCATGCTGCATTTGGTTCTTCATATTGTCTGCGACCAAATAACGAAAGGAGAATATATTATGAGTGAAAACGGTCAGGAAATTTTTGGACAGGGAGGTTGTTTCGCTTTCCATCCGGTATATTCGGGGGATTGCAAGTACACAATAGGTATCTTCAAATTCATGAAAGATAAGCCAACAGGTACAAATCCGGAGAGTATCTGGGAAGAAAGCAGTTCTATCGATGACTGCATCCAGATAGCAATCTGGAGGATCATACCATTCTGTGAGGTCCGCAATATATTCGTGGTCATCTACGACCAGAACAGTAAAACCGTAAAGACCTATATGGATACAGATGATCTGATACAGGATCTCTGGAAGAGTTTTTCCAACGTACCGTTTGATGACGGAGAAAAAGATCTGGTACTCGGACAGGACTGGTTCATCTTCGAGAAAGGAACAGAAAGAGAAGATATCTGGCAGTGGTTTGACGCATACTACTCCAAGGGTGTGGTTACTCTGTTATATCCGGAGAGCTGCGGAAAATAGTGGAACGAATAAGAGAGTCGAAAGGCTCTCTATATTTATATAAAGATAATCAAAATACACCTAATAATTTATTTTTGAATAATTCACTCAAAAAAACGTGCATAATCAACATTAAAAATTTCTTTTAATAATTTTAAGTCACTAACCTTAATATTCCTTCTTCCACATTCTATATTAGCAAGAGTACTTCGTGACATAATGCTTCCCATTAATTGCAATTGCTCAACAACCTCTTGTTGTGTCATGTTTCTTTCTATTCGTATGTTTTGAATATTACCACCGATAGACTCATCCTGTAAAATCCATTGCATATATAATCTCCTCTTGTGACTAATTAGTAACTTTTACTTGAGTATATATTTAAATCGTGCTATGCTTGTGACTGATTAGAAACATTCGTATGGAAATAAAAGTTTGACGAGGAGATGATTATATGGATCTTATAGAGAAATTGTATGATATATGTGCTGAACCCCAAAAAGAACAAATACTTGACACAAAAAGTATAGCTGAATTATGGTATCAGACATTAAAGAATAAGCTGTCGGAGGAATTAGCAGAAGAGCTAGATAGTCTAATGAACGAAACTATGGTACTAAATTTAGAAGAAATAAAAGCCAGTTTTAAGAAAGGTTTTTGCATGGGCGTTGAACTGATTACAGAGGTAAAAGAAAGTAAATTGAAATGTTAAACTTATTTTCTAATACTAGATTGTGTCAGAGTGCGGAAGAATTAAATAACCAGCGTCCGATAGGAACAGCCAATTCGAGCCAAACAGAAAAACCATTCATATAATTATATCTGTTGAAGATGCCATATCCCACAAGCAATGGTTATTTCTACTGGGCAGTAACTGGCTTTTTTGTCGGTCTCGGATTAGTAATTTCTACTGATCTTATCCCAATTGTACTCACAATGAAAAGAACAGCAAGTTATATTGCAATCCTTTTCTACATTTTTTACAATACGTTAACTCAGCATATTTATAGGGAATGCTTTTTTCGTGTGAGAATTTAAAATCCCCAAAAACTGATACTATTTAAACAGAAAGGAGAGGAAAAACGGTAAAATCCAAATATCAAATTCGCCGAGATATTAATAAAATACATAGGAGTAAAAAAATGGATAATTTTATAAAATCAATAACAAAAAAAGCTGACAAAGCTGAATTAGAAGGTATCACACAATTGATGTATGGATTAATTCAACAGAAGGGGGATTCAGATACCCAGAAAGATGCATTCTGCTGTGACCTAAATGTACTTACTACATTGGCAGATAATGGAAATGTAGATGCCCAAATCCAATTGGGATTATACTGGTTAAGTTGTGCAGCCTCCAAAGCATATCCGCCTATCGTAAGAGCTATTGGAGCATGGTATCATGCTTTAAAAAAAGGAGAACCATTACTTTTCGAAAATTCATATGGTGAAATGCTACAGGAAATAGCAGATACATATGCAAATGGCAATGAAATGACACAAGATATGAATAAGGCAGAATTATTTGACCTTTTAGCAAGTCAATATTTAGATAAACCAGATGACGAATTGTAATTACACATATTAATAAGAAATTATTTTTAAAACGCACTCCATCCAAAATTCAAACAATTTACAATGTTTATGCCGGAAAATGCATGATATGACAGTATCACGATACACTCTGACGGTAAACAGGAAATATAACTGTGTCGGAGAACGGGAAACATTTAATATTTCCTATATTACATTTGGCAAGAGTGCAGAGTTTGCACAGAACAAGAATATCGGAGCCAGAACGGATTCATCAGAAACACAGAGAATAAATAAAAACGGATCCATGAAAGCCCTAGAAGATGAGATTCAATTTAATAACGCAGAATAAATATATGGAGAGGTTGCCCCTTGTCGGGGCATCCTCTTTTCCATTTTATGGAGAATATCAAGAATTGCTGGTATTCACCTTAATGAAATCGTGTTATAATTAAAATATGTTTGAAGGAAAAATATATAGGTAACTTATGGTCGTAAGTTATAACAGATTATGGAAAATGCTCTTAGATTAATAAATGAAACTGATAGAGATGCGGTACCTCACCGGGGTTAGTGTAAATATTCCTGCCCGGATGAAAAACAACAGTATGAATCAATGGAGACGATTGAAAAGATTTATAAGAAGCTGGACTAACCGTTGATGAAATGATGGATTAACAGATGATAAATAACAGAAGGTTGCTACAATTACAGATACACATCAAAGAGCAGTGGTAAAAGCACTTGCATAAAAGTCGGAAAAATAGTGGATATGAAAAAGATGACAATCAGATATTCTGGGGAAAGCTTCTGACAACGATATTTAGTGTGACGGAAATATCACAGTTTTATTGATCAAAGATTGAGGAGGATTCATAATGAGCGAAAATACAGAGATTACTTTTATGCAGACAAGATTAATCCGGCTCGCTTCAGAAGAGTGGCATTTACCTGTTGAGCAGATCATTTGTTTGTTTAAAGAAACTGATGTTCTAGGATATATAGAAAAATGCTATGGGCTTTTTCATTGCGAAGGCGATGAAGCTGTACTCGAAGATATTATGGAGTTTCTGGAAGGAAAGGGGATAGAGATTAGTGCTTGAATTAAAAGGTGGAGTTTTTCTTTATCATGGAAGTTATTGTGAAGTAAAAGAACCAAATCTTGCCAAATGTGCAAAGAGAAAAGATTTTGGGCAGGGATTTTATTTAACCACCTCAAAGGAGCAGGCAGAAAGCTTTCTGAGAACTTCAATAGCCAAAGCAATTGCAACCGGAACAATTAAAGAAGAACAGAACTATGGATATATTTCAACTTTTGAGTTCAAATTTTCTGAAGAACTTGAAACGCATATTTTTGAAAATGCTGATGTAGACTGGTTACATTGCATTGCTGCTCATCGAAAGAAAAAATTGTTCATAGAAGTTGAATGTGAAATGGCAAAATATGATATCATTGCAGGAAAGATTGCAGATGATGCAACAAACGCAACCCTTACTGCTTACCTCGCTGGAGCATTTGGGACTGCAGGTGATAAGGTAGCGGACGATTTCTGTATCAGACAGTTGATGCCCAATAAATTAAAAGATCAATATTGCTTCAAAACAGAAGCCGCTATAAAGTGTCTGAGATTTGTGAAAGGTGAGAAGCTATGGCTGAAATAAAAATTCCAAAGGAGAAGATGAATTACACAATTGATCTTCTTATCACTATGGTGACAGAAGAAATTGCAGATGAAACGGGCAAGGACAGAAAAGAGGTATTGACAGATTTTCTGTGTTCAAAGACAGGAAAAGCACTATATGATGAAAAAACAAAACTGTGGTGCAATGGTCCGGCATATATAGCTGAATTGTATAGGGAAGAATTAGATAAATCAGGATATAGGATGCGAGCATAAATGCATATCTGGATGGTGATCGAAGCTTCCGTTGCTATATCATTATAACAACTAATTATTTTAATAATTACTGAAGCTAAACAAAACAATACCCAAATCAGAAAATCTCAACAAAGGAGTAAGCTAAGGACAATGCAGAATACTATAATAGACAGAATGTTGATCACAGAAGATCTCCACGGAGATACATCAGCATTGACATTAATCGCAAAAAAATGCAAGAGAAAGACTGTCTGTTTGTTGTTGGAGATTTTGGGTATATTTTCAGAGATAATAACAGTGAACGTTGTTTTTTTAATGACGTTGACCTGTTTCTTCAAAGAAAAAAGCCTTTTTGGTCTTTGTAGACCATGAATTTGCTCAGAACAAGGATAGCAATGCCAAACAGAATTCATCAGAACACTGAAAACAAGTAAAGAGGAATTCATGGAAACCCCAAAAGGTGAGATTCAATTTAACTAACGCAAAATAAATGTATGTAGAGGCTGCCCTTAGTCAGGACAGCCTCTTTTACGTTTTATGGAAGATATAAAAAATTACTGGTATTCACCCAAACATAACCACCGATTAATATCAATGGTTACCTTTGTAGAGTTAATGTGGACAATGCGTGTATGTCGTAGTACTTTCAAGTGCTAAATTCTTGGTATAATTACATTTTGTACATATTTTTCCTTTATATGTTTTTACAGAACAGCCACCTTTGCTATTACGAATGTGTTTTTTCAGCGTACCATTTACAAATGTATGTGAACAGCTAGAACGAGTTTGGATATCTTTCGGTTCAATCATTATAATTTTTCCATTATCTGTAACAAAATAACTATCTGTATGTTTGAAATATTCTTCATCAGAAGAAACTATACTACTTTCATTAATATATGTAATATAGTCTATTTCATTTCCATTATCTGAAACAGACACCCGCGCACCTTCTGCAGGATCAAAAAATCCTGTCCATGGAACAGAACGTAAATCTGCAGTAGGTGGGTTATAAGCAAATACAGGAATACAGGAAGCAGTCAGCATAAATATGATAGTCACTACATTTAATATAAATATAGGTTTAACATAAACACCTATTCTTTTTATTCTTTTTTTCAAAAAGCTTCGATTATTTTTTGAGAACATTAGTGTAATTTTAGATTTCATTTCTGAACCCTCCTTTGCAGCAGTCATTATCAACAAGTATCCGTACCATTTTTGTTCGTCCCTGGAAAAGTATTTCATTACGTTTTCATCACAAGCAAGTTCCTGCACTTCTTTTATTTCTCGAAAGAAAAAATATATAAAAGGATTATAGCAATGCAGTATTAGTGCCAGAAAGGATAATTGACGAACAAGAAAATCATATGATTTTATATGCTGTAATTCATGCCGGATGATTAATTGTAAATCGTTTTTATTCGACAATGCGGTCAAAACTATAGATGGACGAAAAATACCATATGTAAATGGAGAAGATACGAAATCATTTTCATATATAGTAACTTTACGTTGTAATTTCATTTCTTTTGATAAAACACCTATTGTTTTTTTTACTTCAGAATCTGATAATACATTTTTTGATATTTCTCTATGGAACCTGACAAGTGTAATTATTTCGTATAAAACAACAATGCTTAAAGAACATATCCATAATGCGATAAATATTTTCTGAAGATAACTCATAGAATTTATGAAAAATCCATGAGAAGTTTGAATAATTTTTCCAGTTAAGGAAATTACAATATCTTCAGTTAATGGCTTTAAAGTGCAAAAATACCTATGATAAATAAAATACTTTAATAACGGAAAAGGAACTAAGTAAAAAATCAGACAATATTTTAAACATCCATATCGAAACCTGGCTGAAATATAATTATCAAAAATAGTGGATACTGCTATATAAATAATAAAAGGCAAGCTTCCGGCGGCAGACATGGCAATTAGTAATAAAATCAGGTCCTTCATAATTCTACCTCATTTTTAGTTATATTGTGTTCTTTAAAGCTTTAATCCGTTTCCTCACAAATATTATTGTTAATAATATTCTTCAATTCTTCAATATCTGACTCTGACAATTTTGTTTTATATGTTAATGAAACCAACAGGTTTGAAATAGAACCATTAAAAGTATTATCTACAAAATCTGTAGCATACTTATGTGCTAATTCTTCTTCCGTAAGTTGAGGGTAATAGGAACGATTACACTTACGTCCTTTTCCTTCTGAATAAAGAATACCTTTTTTTATAAGGCGCATAAGATACGTGTGCAGGGTTGAATTCGCCCAATTATACCGAAGCTCATCATTACAATATTCTAATATTTCAGCAAATGGAACGGGACGTTTATTATTCCAGAAAAATTTCATTAACTCATATTCCATTTTTGACAATCCATAATATATATCACTCATAACATTTCTCCTCGTATAATAAGTTTACATCTATAATATATAAGCATACATAAAATGTCAATCAATATATTACATTATTGTAGCATAATGTTTTGTCGATATCAAAAATCACTGAACGGTGTTTACAAGTAAAATTAACAATCATTTTAAATTCATAACACTAAGAAAGATATTTCGTATTACATAATATAATAAAAAAATACATATTATTACAAGCCTGGCTGTCTTATCTAAGATTAAAATAAATATGTAAGGGAGAACTTCAAATAATGCATGAAATTCTCCCTTATTTTATTCCATTTAACTTAGATGCTTATTTCTGATAATTTTTTATGAATATCATTCATTGTATTTTGGATAAAATTGATTTTACTTTTTCGTAATCAAGCTCAGATACCGTAATTTCATATATATTTGAATCAATTATCCCATAATTGCTACCGAAACTTCTTAAATCACCATGTCCAAAAGGAAAGCGACTTGATTGATTTATGATTGTTTCTTTATATCTAATATCATTTTGCTTTAGTATACGACAATATTTTTCAAATTTATCTCTTGAGTTTCCGATATATGCAGTTCTTTTTTTTATTTTTCTTATAATCCATTGTTTCATTTTCATATTTTACACAAACGCCATATATACACTAATATTAACTCCGCGAGTACAGTGTAATGTATAAGTTACTCCTGCTGATGAAACATATCTAGCATACTTATTTCCCATTAAAGAAACATTAGAAAATGTGGGACTATTAAAAGTTTTGGTAAATCCAACATTTCCATTTTTTATAAATTTTCCATTAGAGTCATATATAGAACCTTGAACATTATAATATAGCTCCGAAGTTTTCGGATACACTCCCTCTATAGCCCCATTACGTGTCCAACTTCCAGTGGCTTTACCTAATGCAAGTTCTATAGAGTCTGTAAAACTAGAACCAGAATCCCTATATGTTACCGCCAGCTTAGCCCTTATATTTCCCATTTTGTTCATTTTTTCGTCAGTTCTCGTAAGCCATGTATTACTTATCTGTCTATTCTCTAATTTTTCTTTATCACTATTGTTTAACTCTAAAGAATAAACATCCATTGAAATATCTGCAACTTTTTCTTTTGTATCATTATTTGCAAGACTACTATATGTCGTTACAGAAGTTTCTACATTAATTGGTTTAATTTCCAACTTAATTAATTTGTTTTCATCTAAATAATACTGCTTATTTTCAATTGTTTCTAAGTAGTTATCATCATTAGATGGCAAAAGCTGACAATAAGATAAATTATTTTCGTCATTAACGGTCTGTGTTACCTTTTGATCTGTCATTTTAGTTGCAAAAGTACCTTCTTTAGCCCAAGTACTTACACCTCCAGTTATACATAATGTACCAGCAAGAATAACACTCGCCAATTTTTTTCTTGTTTTCATAAACAATTCCTCCTATGTTTTGTTTTATAGAGAATATATCATTATACTACATGTTTGTCAACAACTATCTTACATTTTTGTAGTATATTTAGCAATGTATAGCAAATTTAATACTAGAGCGTGTCTGAAAAATAAGAATTGCACAAAACGCATGTTTTATTTCCCTTTTTCATGATAAAATAAAGAAAAAGGGGTGTTCACTATGTTGAGACGATATGAGTTGACTGATGAAGAATGGCTTCGCATTGAACCTTTATTACCTCCTGAAAATACTGGAAAACAAGGACGTCCAAGGAAAGACAATCGTATCATTATGAATGGAATTGTATGGCTTGCACGTAGTGGGGCACCTTGGCGCGATCTTCCTGAACGTTATGGTTCATGGAAAACTGTCTATAGCCGATTCCGAAAATGGATCGATGATGGTATCCTTGATAATATTTTCCGTATTTTAAGTCTTGAAGCAGAATTGGAAGAATTATCCATTGATGCTTCTATTGTCCAGGCGCACCAGCATAGTGCCGGTGCCAAAAAAGGGGGCCTTTAAATGAAATCGGGCATAGCCGTGGAGGAGCCAGCACCAAAATCCATGCGGCAGTAGATGCCTATGGATATCCAGTTTATTTAATGATCAGTGAGGGACAGCATAATGATATCAATTATGCAATCCCTTTGCTCGATCAAATTGAAATAAACGGAAGCAATGTGTTAGCTGACCGAGGATATGACAGTAATAAATTACTTGATTATGTGTACGCCCGCGGTGGAGAGCCAACCATTCCATCCCGAAAGGGAGCTAAATTTGAACGTCATTGTGATTGGTGGTTATACAAAGAACGCCATTTAGTAGAAAAGTATTTTCTGAAATTCAAAGCATTCCGACGAATCGCTACACGTTATGACAAATTAGCTGCAACCTACTTGGGATTTATTTGTATCGCCTAAATATTAATTTGGTTAAAATAAACAATTTCAAATGTTTTTCAGACACGCTCTAGAATATGAGATTCAATTTAACTAACGCAGAATAACTGTATGGAGAGGTTGCCCTTTGTCGGGGCATCCTCTTTTTCAATTTATCTGCTATATCTCAGATAAAAAACAGGGAATTAACTCAATCCAGACTATTCATGAGGAATATGAATTCAAGACGATGGAGATTCCTGCCCCATACCAAACAACAAAGCTGACACCTACACCAGAAGATAATCCTATATTAGTCTCACGAATTAATTTTTGATACTTTTTTCGTATCAGAAATCAATATTCAAAATCTGCTGTATATTACAACCATGAACAGCTAAGAAGCTGATTCACTCCTTTCGTTTATGACACCTGCGGGGGCTCGAAATTGACCGCAGGTATCTTTTTTTTGCATAATAGTTTATAAAAAGCCGGACTGATGAACAGTCTGGATATTCCTTTTCAGACTGGTATAAGCGACAGGTTCAGGAACATGAACGATCAGAAGCAAATAAGATGTCTGGAATGGTAGTGGTTAAAAAAGATTCCTCTTTCTTTATCCATCCATTTTTCATGTTTCCTGCATATAAAAACTTACGCTCGTTTTTCTTGCTAATTTGTCCAAAATATGGCATATTAATATGGTATATAAGAAAAGGAGAGATGTGTTGTGATATTGATTACGGTTGTTGATGATCGTATGGGAATGTGCTTTAACCGGCGAAGGCTGAGCCGGGACAGGGTTCTATCTGATAAGATATTGACTTTAACTAATGGAAAAGTCCTTTGGATGAGCTCTTATTCGGAAAAACTTTTCGATTCTGTCAAACACTCCCAGATTAATATAGATGATGATTGCCTTCGGGAGGCAACAGCAGGTGAGTATTGCTTTGTAGAAACAGAGGATCCAGCTACAGCCAAAGACTGGATTGAACAGATCATTCTTTTTAAATGGAACCGGAGATATCCGGCAGATGTATTTTTTAGTATTGATTTGAACAAATGGGAGCTAAAGCATACAGAAGACTTTGTCGGAAAATCACATGATAAAATCACAATGGAGGTATACAATGCAAAAAAATAAAAAATTTCTTTTACCTATAATCACTGCCATAAGCATTCTGTTTTCGGGATATGCTCCTGTAATGGCTGATGTTGATCTTTCTACTATTCCTGCATACACAGGAGAACCTTATGTGGAAATCAACGATAATGTTCCGGATTTTCCGGAAGATGACTTTACAACCGATTCCTTTGAGTCATACAGTGATCTGGATAACTTAGGCAGATGTGGTGTCGCATACGCCAATATAGGACAGGATCTCATGCCTACCGAAAAAAGAGGTTCTATCGGTCAGGTAAAACCTTCTGGATGGCATACGCAGAAATACGATAATGTGGATGGCAAATTTGTCTACAACCGTTGCCACCTGATTGGATACCAGTTGACAGCAGAAAATGCCAATGAAAAAAATCTGATTACCGGTACAAGGTATTTGAATGTAGAAGGTATGCTGCCATTTGAAAATATGGTGGCCGACTACATTAAAGAAACTGATTACCATGTTTTATACAGGGTTACTCCAATATTTGATGGAGATAATCTTGTTGCAGACGGTGTGCAGATGGAAGCTGAGTCCGTGGAAGACAATGGAGATGGTATTCTCTTTAATGTTTTTTGCTATAATGTGCAGCCTGGCATCAATATTGATTATGCTACCGGGGACAGCTCTTTGTCTGGAGAAAACACAGATGTTTCCGCGGATACAGCAAATACAGAATATGTGTTAAACGTAAATACAAAGAAATTCCATAAACCTACATGCTCCGCAGCCAAACAGATGAAAGAAGAAAATAAACAGGAGTATTCCGGTTCCAGAGATGATTTAATTGCCCAGGGATATGAGCCTTGCAAGAAATGCAATCCGTAAATAATATAATATAACCGTGGACAGCAGAAATACTGTATCCTTCCTTTCGTTTTGACACCTGTAGGGTTTGAAATTGACCGCAGGTGTCTGTTTTTTTATATAACAGTTTTTTGCTAACCTTATTAATACAACGAAGTATGTTCCTCTCCGCGGATATAATACAGATTAACGTTTTGATTCAACAAAACCACCAGTCCAGTACGGCAAGATTCTTTTTACCATTATTCGTAAAAGAAATTGAAACGTATGGAAAAAAGAATCGTCATCTGTTAGTCTTATACGGGTTTTGTTTCCATACATATAAATGAATGAACAACAGAGATGCGCTGTTTCTTTCATTTTGCTATCTATGATGAATGCTTGAAATCAGTGTCACTTTACATAAGATTTTTATTGTTAACTACATTAAGTAAAACTGAGAACTATTTTTTCCGCGGAGCAATCCCCAAGTTCCACTTTGCAAGAGCTGCGGATTGTCTTTCTGCGTATATCAGGCACATACAAGCAGCGGGGTGTGATTTCCGCGGAATATATTTATTCTATATTTTGCAGTACCGTATAACGCCAACTTAATAGTTCTCAAAATAAAGACCATTTTTTCGCACCAGAATCACCATAATGGATTATCAACTAAAATTAGCCCACGAACAGCTGAGATGCTGATTGTATTCTTTTCTCTTTTCATCTTATTTTATGGCACCTGTGGTAGAGAGAACACAGGTGTCTTTTAATTATATGGAGTTTTCAAAGGATCTGGTTACAAAACTGATAAATAACCAGATTTGATGTTGTGGGATTCTGATTCATGTGAGCCGAAAAATCAGCAAAATTATAAATTTTCAGCTCCTTTTCCTTATCAGAAAAATCTAAAATAGACAGAGGTATCCAATCATGTTATAATTCAGATGAATAGAGTAGAATCCATATTGGAATGTAAAAAGTATCATAAACTTGTACATTAGTAAAAGTAGATCCACATTGGAACCCACTTATGGGGAATAAGTACCAGGAGGAATCAATATGGATATTAATGCAGAAGCATGTATTAAGCAAGGAGAGGAACTGGGAAGGATTGCCAAAAAGAAATCCGCATTAAAATATCAAATGCAAAGCATTGCAAATAATTTGATATACACAACCCCTAAAGATTCTCTTGAGAAGCTATGCCAGCTTTGTTTGATATATGAAATCGATGCAATGCCGCTGATCGAAGTGATGTCAGAGAATAATGAACAGAATTGTCAGAAAGCGTGTCAATACTTCATCAGTGGGTTTACAAAAGGAAAATTAAAGTAGCTCTATCAGAAAAAGCAGGCAAACGCCTGCTTTTTAAGTGAAAGAGAAAGTTTGTACATTTTCTTCAAATTCTTTATCTTTGACAGAAATGTTTGAAAACGTAGCAAACCATATTTTTTCTAAACAATCCGACTTAAGAAAGGAAATATGTGAGATTATGGGTGGAAGAATTCTTGAACTGGAATCTGAGAGATTGTTAAGAACCGGCGAAGAAAAAGCCAAATTGGATATTGCAAAAAAAATGCTAGAACGATGTTTTTCTCTGGAAGATATTCAGTTCTCTACAGGACTTTCAAAAGAGCAACTGGAAAAAATCTAAATTGTCATTTTAAGGAGGTGGTGTCGACCATCTCCTTTTTTGTATCAAAATATTCTTCTCATATTTGCTATATATTCGATGGGGTTAATCTTTGCCCAGATACAGAAAGAACAATTTTCATGTTCTCGTCCTTTCGTCATCTTACTTGAAACTCAAAAACGAAAGGAGAAAACTATGAGTAAAAAACCAGAAAACCTTAACACAATTCGCCAGTCCTGTGGCAGCAGAGTAGTAGTAAACGGAGTGTCCTGCATCGCCCCAATCATAGACAGAGAGATGTATGACAGCAGTCTTCTCTATAACGCTGCCAAAAATAAACACGCAAAAGAATCTCTTGTCTGGAAGCCCATGTCTGAAGACTGGAAAGAAAACTGCAGGGACGAATTTTGGTTCCAGGATACAGTCGAAGAAGCGATCAGATTACACCCGCAGATGGACAGGCGTCTATTTGATCTTAAAGAACGCCTGCTTTCTTTTGCAGGAGAAGCGGTGTGCCTGCCAGCCTATGAGCCTGATCTGGAAAACATATTAAGTTATATATTTGCGGCGAAAAACCCCGATGCTTGCGTCGGGGATGAAAGCCGCATAAATAAAGTTAAAAGAATCTTTTTCTTTACTGCCCCGAAAAAAAAGGGCTTTTTTTTCGTGTGAAAATCTTTCCTTCTAAAAACACGGTATCCTGTGTCAAAGATCAATGAAACGGAGGAAAGAAGCCATGCAGGAGAAGATCCCGGATCTGAAACAATTCCGCAAAGAGTCAAACCGCCATGTACTGGTACTGGAAGCGCAGGTCTCCGAACAGGATAAATATAAACTGATCCATCTGTCCAACAACGTCCTACGGACTGCTGGAAATGACCTGAACGGCGTGATGAAGAAAAACTATGACCAGCTGGTTCGCACAAAGAGATACCGGCACCTGCGGTCCCTGTATGGGAAGGCAAAAAAAGCCGGAAGTGATAAAGAAATGAAGGCTGTCGGTGCCGAAATGAAGCAGATGCAGGAGGAATATCACGTGACATGGGAGTTCTGCCGCCAGTCCATGATAAAGATAAATAAGCAGTACCATCTCAATTCCATCTTTGCCCTGACACAGGCAGAGGATGTCTGGAAGGGAGTGGAGGCCTGTCTGTACAGGGAAGGAAAGACCCTCCATTTCAGGAAGTACGGGGATCATCCGGAGATCCGGGCAAAACAGGCCGTACGCGGGATCATCGTCCGTTTGGACGGCGGCAGCCTGAACTTCAGGATCGGGGACATCACGCTCTTTCCCATCATCAATAAGCCCAGGCATACAAAGACAAGATGCGGGCATGATACCGGCGTAAAAGAGGCCCATGATCTCTTTGCTGAGGAAGAGATCGCAGCGGTATGCCATTATCTGGAAAACCCGGAAGCAGCCGACCGTGCTGCACTGGAACTGTTCCGTAAAAAAGGGGAACTCATGGACACTTACCGTCCCTGCTATGCGTCCCTTTGTTTTAAAGAGATCCGCGGCAGGGTGCGCGTGTTCATCCACCTCACCATTGAGGGGCTGCCAAAACCCAAACGCCGGAAAGACGGAAGCCGCCGTCACCAGCTGGGCAGGGGTGTGGTTGGCTGCGACATCGGGCCGCAGACCATCGCCTGTACTTCCAAAAAGGAAGTTATCTTAAAGAACCTGGCAGAGCGGGGCATGTCGATCAAAAATAGGGAGCAGAAGGAAGCTGCCATCCAGAGGAAGATGGACCGTTCCAGACGGGCCATGAACCCGGAAAATTACAGGGAGGACGGCACCATCCGAAAAGGGAAAAAGACCTGGAAGAAGTCCAGGCGGTACCGGAAACTCCAGAAGAAGTACCGCAATCTGAGCAGGATCGCTGCAGAGAACCGGCATTTTGCCATCAACGAGGACGTGAACCATATCCGGGAGCTTGGGAATGTGTTCGTGACAGAACCCGGTAACGCAAAGAAGATGCAGAAGCGGGCAAAGAAGACGGAGCGCCAGGAGGAGCTGTCCGAAGTAAAACAGAAAGACGG
>NZ_JBWJVP010000061.1:0-3835 GCF_056339915.1 Blautia sp. ZXY-1-B12
GTCTGCATCACATAACTGTCAACCGGCTGCTGCCTGAATACCCTTACAGAACGCGATCAGACCTTCCGGTGTGCCAAGGCTTACTGCCTGAATGATGTCCTGACGTGGCTCTGTGGAATCCGGGATTACCGGGAATCCAAGTTTCTCATAAATATTTGCCGCAAACACAGCTCCCTTTAACGCACCCTTGGTAACCATTGGTGCAAGGAAAAATCCCTGGAAGAAAGAACGGTTGACTCCCAGAGTTGCGCCTACCTCACTGCCAAGTCCGGGACAGGTCATTCTGTAAGAAGCATTCTCCACGCACTCCTTAGTACCTGCAATATAACCGCCGATAGGCGCAAGTCCGCCGCCCGGATTTTTGATCAGAGAACCAACAATCATATCAGCTCCCACATCACTTGGCTCAATGGTATCTACAAACTCACCGTAGCAGTTATCCACCATACAGATCACATCCGGTTTAATACTCTTTATAAAAGAAATCAGTTCTCCAATCTGCTTTACAGAGAAAGACGGACGTGTCTGGTATCCTTTGGAACGCTGGATTTCCACACAAACTCTGTCCTTTCATTCATTGCTTTACGGATGCTGTTATAATCAAAGGTTCCGTCTTCTAACAGTTCCACCTGACGGTAACTTACTCCATATTCTGCGAGAGAACCTTTTGACGGGCGGATGCCGATCACCTCTTCCAGAGTATCGTAAGGCTTTCCGGCAGGTGCCAGAGTTCATCACCCGGACGGAGATTACCGAATAAGGCAATGGCCAGCGCGTGAGTTCCGCATGATCCTGCGGGCGTCCAGACAGGCTTCCGTATGGAAAGTATCTGCATAAACCTTTTCAAGTGTTTCACGGCCAATATCGTCATATCCATAACCGGAAGAACTTTCCGAAGCATTCTGCGCTTACTTTATTTTTCTGCATGGCAAGAAGCACCTTCATCTGGTTATACTCTGCCGTTTTATCAAATTTTTCAAATCTTTCTTTTAAAGATTCCTCAATCTTATGACCAAAGTCATAAACCTCTGAAGAAATCCCAAGCTGTGCGTACATTTCTTTCATAATTTGTTTCGTCCTCATTTCTGTTTGCATTATTATCTTTATTTTATCTCATGAATTTCACTTATTCTGTATCAGTGATTTTTAAGAAAAATTCGGTTATAAAATTCCTCTGTCCCTGCATACCTTCAGCATTTCATCAAGGATTCTGTCTTCATTATAGTCAAATTCATCCTTATTCATCCAGATGGTATCCTTCTCCCTGCGAAACCAGGTCAGCTGGCGTTTTGCAAAATGTCTGGTATCTCTTTTCAGGATCCTGACCGCTTCCTCTAACGGATACTCGCCATCCAGATATGCAAGGATTTCTTTATATCCAAGTCCCTGCATGGAAACCATCCCCCTGTGGTATCCCATATCTTTTAACTTCTGCACTTCCTCAAGGAGTCCCTCTTTTAACATCTCATCAATACGGTCATCAATCCGTTTATAAAGAAGTTCCCTTGGTACATTCAGCACAAAATATGCCAGATTATAAGGGGTTTCGTGTTCCTTCTGCTCCTGATTATGTGCGGAGATCGGCGACTGGTTCTGATGATAAAACTCCAGTGCCCTGATCACACGTTTTACATTATTGGCGTGGATTTCCCCGGCACTGACAGGATCAACATCCAAAAGCATCTGGTGCAGATATTCATTTCCCTTCTCTGCAGCAAGCTGTTCCAGCTCCTGACGGTATCCGTCTTCCTGCTCTGCCTGAGTAAAATCAATATCCTTTGTAATAGCCTGTATATAAAATCCGGTTCCTCCTACCAGAACAGGAATTTTCCCCTTGGCATAAATTTCTTTCATGGCAGCTTTTGCCATCTGCTGGAATTTCACGATATGAAATTCTTCCTGAGGCAGCAGTTCATCTACCAGATAATGCTTTACTCCCTGCATCTCCTCCGGCCGGATCTTAGCTGATCCAATATCCATATATTTGTAGACCTGCATGGAATCAGCAGAAATGATCTCTCCGTTTACTGCTTTCGCAAGAGCGATGGATAGATGGGTTTTTCCTGCTGCCGTCGGTCCTGTAAGAACGATCAGTGGCTTTTTCATAATAGCTCCTTTATATAAACTATACAATACGTTTAAATTTCTTTTCCAGTTCTGTTTTAGTCATGGAAATAATCGTCGGTCTTCCATGAGGACAGTGATAGGGGTTCTCCAGTGTGAGCAGTTCATCGATCAAGGCATTTGCTTCCCGGTCGGACATCTGGTGATTTCCCTTTACCGCAGCCTTACATGCCATGGTGGCCAGTCTGGAAGCAAAGATTCCAAGTGGATCCTTATCCTTCTCAGAAGCAAGATTGTCAAGCATTTCCAGAAAAAGTTCTTCCTCCGTAAGACCGTACAGATTGGCCGGGACTGCATTGATACAGTATTCCTTACCGCCAAATGGTTCAATCTCAAATCCAAAATCCTCGAAATATTTACGGTTAGCCTTAAGAAGAGCTTCTTCCTGAAGATTCAGGGATACGATCAGCGGCGGACTGAGATACTGGGATTCTACTGTCTGCTCACGAAACCTTTTTACGAAACGCTCATAATAAACCTTTTCATGTGCCGCATGCTGGTCGATAATAAAAAATTTATCCTCAAACTGAACAAGCCAGTAAGTATCAAAAATCTGTCCGATCAGCTGATGACGGCTTCGGGATTCAGGAGCAAGAAGTTTCTCCTCAAATAATTCCAGCTGCTGTGGTCTGATTTCTTCTGATATTACATTTTTGTTTTGTTCTATCTGTTTTCTGTTTCCTTCTGAATCCACAGCAGTCTTCAGATATTCTGCAGTTTTCTGTTCTGCAATTTCCTGCTTTGTCTCTGAAAATACCGGTTGTTCTTCATTCTTTTTATCGCTTAGTGTTCCCTCAAAAAGCTGTTCCTCTGCCTTGGTAAGAGGATCCCTAGTCTGATAGATCTGCTGTTCACGCACTGCCTGTTCTGCCATTGTAACAGTTCCTCGTGGTAGTGCGGTATGCTCAGAAACCCTGGAAGCTGTATTTACAGTCTGTGGACGATACTCCGGAATTTCAGCCCGACGTCTGGTTTCAAATGGCTCCGGTACATCCCCCGGTTTTACCACAGGCTGCTGCTTTTTAATCGGTTCTTCTTTTCCAAAAGGCACTGTCTGGATCATTTCTCTTGTGGTAAGAGCCTTGTGGACTGTCTCGTAAACTGCATCATAAACTTCTGTTCCTCTTGCAAACCGCACCTCCATCTTGCTTGGATGCACATTTACATCCAGATCATTTCCCTCCATCTGAATATGAAGAGAAACAAAGGGAAACTTATGCTGCATGAGAAAACCCTTATAGGCATCCTCTATCCCCTTTGCAATGATCCGGTTCTTTACAAAACGTCCGTTAATATAATAATTCTCAAAGGTACGGTTACCTCTGGAAATCTCCGGTTTTCCCACAAAACCCTCAATCTTCATGAAATCATTCTCGTAGGATACCTCAAGAAGTGCTTTGGTGATATCTCTTCCATATATATTATAAATCACATCTTTCACATTGTAATTTCCGGAAGTATGAAGCTTCACCTGTTTATTCTGGATATATTTAAAAGAAATCTCAGGATGGGACAATGCCAGCTGCTCCATCAAAGTGCTGACATAATTTCCCTCCGTAGTATCTGATTTCAGGAACTTGCTTCTAGCAGGTGTATTGTAAAAAAGATTTCTCACCAGGAAAGTATCGTTCCTTCCGGTGCTCCCATATCCTCTAAAGACTCCTGTACACCACCGTTGATCACATAACGGACGCCGCTTAATGCAGATGGG
>NZ_JBWJVP010000062.1:0-7850 GCF_056339915.1 Blautia sp. ZXY-1-B12
GAGAAACGCATGGCTCCGGAAGGAGTCGGTGTTGTAAATCCGGCTTTTGATGTAACGGACCACAGTCTGGTAACAGGTATCATTACAGAAAAAGGTATTGCTTATGAACCATTTAAAGAATCCTTTGAGAAAATGGGGATTAAACCTGTGGAGAAATACGTAGATAAAAAATAATAGCCATATACAAAAAACCGGAATGAGGATTTTCATTCCGGTTCTTTTTGTGAACTGTATTGCTCATAATGATGAGCAGTGACAGATGGTCAGTAATAACGAACATTGTTTTTGTCCAGAAAATCTTTCCATTCCGGTGAGAATTCTGTGTCCAGAATAATGCCGTCCAGTTCGTTTAATGGAATAACGCTGGTAAAAGAAACATTATTCAGTTTGGAGTGGTCTACTGCCAGGTATTTCTGTTTGGCATGAGAAAGCGCCAGATAATGGATCACTGCAGAATTATCACTGGTATCGGTTGCTCCGAATTCCATGTCTATGCTCCGGCATGAGATAAAGGCTTTATCAAAGAAGTATTGTCTCAGGCTGCGGTGAGCACTGCTTCCTTCAAAACTTTTTGTGCGTGGAGAATATTCTCCTCCAATCAGGAAAAGATTTATTGTCTGTGAGGAGGATAGAATGTTGGCGATTTCCAGCGAATTTGTAACAACAGTCAGTTTTCTGCTGGCGATTTTGTTGGCGATAAACCATGCTGTGGTAGAGTTATCCAGGTAAATGATTTCTCCGGTCTGGATCAGGGCATCACATTTTAACGCAATAGTTTTCTTTTCTTCTGTTTTCAGAACCTGTCGGGTAGAAATATCCAGATCATTCTGGACTCCGTCCAGGATATAGGCGCCACCGTGAGTGCGGATCAGTTCATGTTCCTGTTCCATGGCACGCAGATCACGTCGGATTGTTTCACGGGTTACGTTCATGCGGACTGCGAGATCTGCAATGGTAACGCTTTTATTTTCCTGTAAAAGTTCTTTTATGAGATTTTGGCGTGAAATTGCAAGCAAATCAGGGCCTCCTTTCTTGATAAATAAATGCAACCAGCCGCAGTCCCTATTTTAATGGACTGCGGCTGTTTTGAAAAGCTAAATTATTTACAAATATAATTATGTAATCCCAGAATTTTGTAATAACCAGCCACAGCTCCCTGGTCTTCGACTCCTTCGCATTGTGCAGCATGTACAGCTGCTTTTCCGAAAACAGGAATCATATTCTTTGTTGCTTCGACTCCGGACCTGGCAGCATCAAGTGCCTGAGTAATTACTTCCTGCAGAGAAGCGCCGGCTTTTGCTGCTTTATCTGCGGACTGTGCAGCTGGGAGAATAGAATCATAGATAGTACGCTGGCCCTGTTCACATTTGCCACGCTTCTGGACGCCTGCGGCAAATCCTGTCAGATAAGCTGCCAGTGCGGGGGCATCTATTTCTGTTTTTCCTTTTAAGGCTTTTCCACCCTCCATGATTCCGGTTGACATAAGAAATCCCATTGTAGAAGGAACGAGGGAAGACATTTTCATACCGGATTTCATGAGAAGTTTACCGATGTCTCCGGCTGCACCGGTGGCTTCTTCGCGCATGATGTCCGGAAGAGAACCGTAACCTTTGCTCATGGTAAGACCGAGGTCGCCATCACCCAGACGGGCATCCATTTCGCATAATTCTTCTTTTTTTTCTATAAACAGATTTCCGACACTTGCAAATAAATCCGGAATCTGATCAAAAAGGATTTTGTCCATTTCTATTCCTCCTTGGACTTTTATTTCTGGCAGATGAATGGAGTATTTACGGGATGATCCATATATTTCTTTAATTCATCGTTCATTTTGCAGATTGAGATAGAAGCACCGGCCATTTCCATGGAAGTTGCATATTCGCCTACGATAGTTTTATAAATTTTAATTCCTTTGGAATTGAGAATCTGTGTAACATCGTTGGATAAAATATATAATTCTTCGATGGAAGTTGCCCCCAGACCATTGATCAGAATAGAAACTTCTTCGCAGTCTGCAACCGGCATATCGGTCAGAAGGGTATTCAGCGACTCTTCAGCGATTTCGCGGGAGGTCTTGAGCGGTCCGTTCCACACACCCGGTTCTCCGTGGATTCCCATTCCCATAGCCATTTCGTTTTCTTTTAATTCGAAGTTGGCGTGTCCGACTTCGGGAATGATACAAGGAGTTAATGCGAAACCTACGGTACGTGTATTGTCTTTTGCGAGCTGTGCTGCTGCAAGAACTTCATTCAGGGAACCTCCTTCGTCAGCTCTGGCACCGGCTGCTTTGAACATAAAGTATATTCCGGCAACTCCACGGCGGGTAGCTGGATCTTGGTGGGAGTTTACATCATCTGCTCCAACAATACTTCTGCATTCGATATCATCCATATCGCAGAGGTCAGTAGCCATATCGAATGTCATGATATCTCCGGTGTAGTTTCCGTACAGATATAAAACGCCGGCACCTGCTTCGACTTCTTTGGCGATATTATAAATCTGTTCGGGTGACGGGGACTGGAAAACGCCGCCTACTCCGCAGCCATCGATCATTCCGTCTCCTACATAGCCGAGAAACAGTGGAAGATGTCCGGAACCGCCGCCTGTGATGATTGCTACCTTGCCTGGCTTCTTCTCTGCTCTGCAGTAGCAGCGGAGATCATCAGCTGCGTATTTAACCTGATCTGAGTGAGCAGCGTAGATACCTTTAAGCATGTCATCTACGTAGTTTTCCGGTGCATTGATAATTTTCTTCATAAGATGCCTCCTTGCTGTTGATTATGATAAAAATGAATAATAAAACGGTTCATAGTAATAAGAACCTTGACTTTTATAACTATAATTTTAAATGCTTACCAATGGTTTGTCAATTAAAATGTACTGAAATGTGACTTTTTTTGGATATAAATTATATAAAATAACCAAAACAACATAATGTAAAAATGTGATGAAAAAAATAAAAAAAGAATGTTCGAAAGAGAACATTCTTTTTATGTACCGGAGCGTGTTTGGAGCAGGACTTTTAATCTGGGAATCTGATTATTTAGGATCAATGATTCAGGGAACATCAGCTGATGTACGAATTCGGCAGCATAAGTAAAATCACCGATATGATCTTTTCCGTGGCTGTCACTGGAGAGAATAATGGGAAGTTTGTAACGGAGACTGTAATGCAGAATTTGTGCTGCGTTGGAGCTGGTGTCTCCTCTGTAACCGTATGGAGCCAGGGATGCTTCATTAATCTCAAAAATTACATTTTCTTTCATGGCAGCTTTGGCAAGTGCGTTGTAATCAACCGGAAAATGTATGTCATCGCAATGTCCGAGGATTTTTACTGCCGGATGTTTCATAGCCCGGATATATGCCTGAGTGTTTTCTGATACAGAACCGGATTTATAGTTCTGCCGGTGCATGCTGATAATAGCATAATCCAGATTATTCAGAAGTTCATCTGAAAGATCAATCTGTCCGTCTGCATTCAGGATATCCAGCTCAACTCCATAAAGGATATCCACGTTGAACCGCTTTCTGGGACAGAATGGAAGACTTCTGAAATAAGAAGATGTTCCGGAAACAAGAGTACCGGGACCGTGGTCGGAAATTCCCAGAAGTTTCAGACCTTTTCTTCCGGCTTCCTTTGCCATATCTGAAATTGTACAGTTTGTGCCATGCCCGCTGGCAATGGAATGGGTGTGTATATCGGAAAGATACATAAGAACCTCCTGAGCCAAGTGAAATTGTCTGTTGCCGACTATATTGAAAATGTGGGGCAGCATATAGAAAGCATTGTTTATCTTGCTTATAGTATGGCAGATGAATTTGTGAAAGTCAACTAAAAGTCAAAACAAAAACAACAAATCAAAAAATAAAATCCAAACAAAAAACAACATAAAAACCGTAAAATATATGTTGGTTTTTGTTGACCTTAAAAGCTGTCTGAGGTATAATGAAACTATATGAAAACATGGAAAATAATTGTATTTTAGTTACTGTTCACGTATCATTTGAATAAACAGTTTAATGTGTGTGGCAGTAAGTTAACCTTTTATCCATGAGAAAGGAGCAACATGGAAAAATTTCAAACATCAGATATTCCTAAATCTCCCAGAATTCAGAAGCTGGTAGATGCATTGTATGCACATATGCCGGTGATTGAATCTGCCAGAGCGAAGCTGATCACGGAATCATATAAGGAAACAGAAGGAGAACCGATCATTACGCGAAGAGCGAAAGCGTTTGCTCATATTCTCCATAATATTCCGATTGTTATCCGTGATAATGAGCTGATCGTGGGAAGCAGTACAATCGCACCAAGAGGATGCCAGACATTCCCTGAATTTTCTTATGAATGGCTGGAAGCTGAACTGGATACAGTAGCAACCAGAACAGCAGATCCTTTTTACATTGCAGAGGAGACCAAGGCGGAGCTGAGGGAGGCGGACAAGTACTGGAAAGGAAAAACAACCAGTGAACTTGCAACTTCTTATATGGCACCGGAGGCAATTCGCGCGATAGAGCATAACATTTTTACACCTGGGAATTATTTTTATAATGGTGTAGGACATGTTACTGTGAAATACTGGGAAGTTCTGGAAATTGGATTTGAAGGAATTATGGCGAAAGCGCAGGCAGAACTGGATGGCTGTAATGTAGGAGACGGAGACTATGCAAGAAAGTCTCATTTTCTGGAAGCCGTGCTCCTGAGCTGTCAGGCTGTAATAGATTATGCTGCACGTTATGCAAAACTTGCGCAGGAGATGGCTGATCAGACCAGTGATCCGGTACGTAAACAGGAACTCCTTATTATAGCGGCAAACTGCAGCAGAGTTCCGGCAAAAGGTGCGCAGAACTTTTATGAGGCATGTCAGTCATTTTGGTTTGTACAGCAGTTGCTTCAGGTAGAATCCAGCGGACATTCTATTTCGCCGGGACGTTTTGATCAGTATATGTATCCTTATTATAAGAAGGATATGGAAACAGGAGCAATTACCCGTGGGTTTGCACAGGAACTGATGGATTGCATCTGGGTAAAATTTAATGATCTGAATAAATGCCGTGATGCAGCATCAGCAGAGGGATTTGCAGGCTACAGTCTTTTCCAGAATCTGATCGCAGGTGGTCAGAATAAAGAGGGAGAGGATGTAACCAACGATCTTTCTATTATGTGCATTCAGGCATCTATGCATGTACATCTGCCGGCACCGTCACTTTCCGTGAGAGTATGGAATGGTTCTCCACATGAATTTCTGATCAAGGCAGCAGAACTTACCAGAACAGGAATCGGACTTCCTGCATATTATAATGACGAGGTAATTATTCCTGCATTGCAGAACAGAGGATTATCTCTGGAGGACGCAAGAGATTACAATATCATCGGCTGTGTAGAACCACAGAAAGCAGGTAAAACAGAAGGATGGCATGATGCTGCATTCTTTAATATGTGCAGACCACTGGAACTTGTTTTTGCAAATGGTATGGATAAGGGTGAGATTGTGGGAATTCCTACCGGTGATGTCACTCAGATGAAGAGCTTTGAGGAGTTCTTTGATGCCTATAAGAAACAGATGGAATACTGCATTTCCCTGCTTGTAAATGCAGATAATGCGATTGACGTGGCACATGCAGAACGATGTCCGTTACCATTTCTCTCCTGTATGATCGATGACTGTCTGAAAGAGGGCAGGTCTGTTCAGGAGGGTGGAGCTGTCTACAATTTCACAGGTCCCCAGGGATTTGGAATTGCCAATATGGCGGATGGTCTTTTTGCAATACGTAAGCTGGTTTATGAAGAGAAGAAAGTATCTATGGAAGAGTTCAAAGAGGCGCTTGCGTGGAACTATGATAAAGGACTGGATGCGCAGTCAGCCGGTGACATGACAGAAATGATCATGAAAGCAATGCAGAAAGCCGGCAAAGAGGCAGATGCTTCTACAGCGGCAGGACTTCTGAAAACTTTTATAGGAATGAAACCGGGTGAGCAGAAGACTCAGAGATTCAAAGAGATTCATGATATGATCGATGAAGTACCGAAGTTCGGAAATGACATTCCGGAAATTGACTATTTTGCAAGAGAAGTTGCCTATACATATTCCAAACCGCTCCAGAATTACAGCAACCCAAGAGGTGGCAGGTTCCAGGCAGGTTTATATCCGGTATCAGCCAATGTACCGTTGGGCGGACAGACTGGTGCAACACCTGATGGAAGATATGCGCATACACCTGTTGCAGACGGCGTTTCTCCGTCAGCAGGCAAGGATGTAAAAGGGCCTACAGCGGCAGCTACATCCGTATCCAGACTGGATCATTTTATTGTATCAAACGGAACACTCTTTAATCAGAAGTTCCATCCATCTGCACTCTCGGGAAGAGAGGGACTGGAGAAATTTGTTGCACTGATTCGTTCCTATTTTGATCAGAAAGGAATGCACATGCAGTTTAATGTAGTAGACAGACAGACGCTTCTGGATGCACAGGAACATCCTGAGAAATATAAACACCTGGTAGTCCGCGTAGCCGGATACAGTGCATTGTTTACTACACTTTCCCGTTCGTTGCAGGATGATATTATTCGCCGTACAGAGCAGGGGTTCTGAACGGGAGGTTTTTTGCCGAGGACAGAACAGGCAGCAGTAAAGAATGAATAACAGAATCTGAAGAAAGGGAAAAGCATGGACTATTTGGATACAAAGGGCAGAATCTTTGATGTCCAGAAATATTCTATTCACGATGGACCAGGCATAAGGACGATTGTATTTCTGAAGGGGTGTGTCCTGCGGTGCAAATGGTGCTGTAATCCGGAATCTCAGGAATATAAGATCCAGACAATGAAGGTGCTGGGGGAGGATAAGATTATCGGACGTGATGTGACAGTCAGAGAGATGATCGAAGAGGTTGAGAAAGACAGACCGTACTATTACCGCTCGGGCGGTGGCATGACACTTTCCGGTGGAGAGTGTCTCTGCCAGCCGGAATTTACGAAGGCTCTTCTGAGAGCTGCCAAGGAGCGGGGAATTTCTACGGCGATTGAGAGCATGGCCTGTGCGAAATGGGAGACGATTGAATCAATCCTGCCTTATCTTGATACTTATCTGATGGATATCAAACATACCAATGCAGAGAAACATAAAGAATTTACAGGGCGTTCTAATGAACTGATGATGGAGAATGCCAGAAAAGTAGCTCTTTCCGGACTGACAAATCTGGTGATCAGAGTACCGGTAATTCCTACATTTAATGATACAGTGGAAGAGATTCAGAGGATTGCGGGATTTGCAGATACACTTCCCGGAGTAAATAAGATCCATCTTCTTCCGTATCACCGACTGGGACAGGACAAATATGAGGGGCTTGGAAGAACATATCTGATGGGGGATATTGAACCTCCATCCAAAGAACATATGGAAACATTAAAGAAAGCGGTGCATGCAGTCAGCGGTCTGGATTGTCAGATTGGCGGCTGATGAAAGCGATATATAAAGGTAATGCCGGTATTATCCGGATGAAATTGAAACAAAAATAAAACAAATAAAAACAACATAAAAAATGCAACAAAAACAACATAAAACAACGTGATTCTATTGACTTTTTGTATGAAATATTATACAATTACAACATAAACGTCAAAGAACCCAATGCCTTAAGGAGGAAAATGAGCATGGTAAACGAATTTGAAATCAAAAAACAGATCTGTGACATCGGAAGAAGAATCTACAACCGTAACATGGTTGCAGCAAACGACGGAAATATTTCCGTAAAACTCAATGACAATGAGTTCCTTTGCACACCTACAGGTGTATCTAAAGGATTCATGACACCGGAGTTTATCTGTAAGGTGGACAGACAGGGTAATG
>NZ_JBWJVP010000063.1:0-4966 GCF_056339915.1 Blautia sp. ZXY-1-B12
AAAAGACCATTGATCAGAGTAATGGTAAAGATCGAAAGCAGTAACAGACATATAAACACTACTGAAATCTGATGTTGCAGAGTATGAAATTTTTTATCTGTTTTTCCGTTTCCTGTCATTCGTCTACCTCAAACTTGTATCCCATACCCCATACAGTCTTTATATATTCACCTTTATCTCCCATTTTACTTCTGAGCTTCTTAACATGGGTATCAATCGTACGGGCATCTCCAAAGTAGTCATAATTCCATACAGAATTCAGGATCTTTTCTCTGGAAAGTGCGATTCCCTGATTCTCCAGAAAATATGTCAGAAGTTCAAATTCCTTAAAGCTCAGTTCCATAGGCTTACCATCCACCGTAGCCAGATGTGCTGCTTTATCTATAACAATGCCGCCTGCTGAAATCACATCTTCCGGATTATTCTGACCTGTACGTCTCAGAATTGCCTCCACTCTTGCAACAAGGATTTTCGGACTGAATGGTTTAGAGATGTATTCATCTACCCCCAGATCAAATCCAAGAAGCTCATCTCTCTCATCACTTCTTGCAGTCAGCATAATAATCGGAACTTTTGAGTTCTTGCGAATCTCACGGCAAACTTCCCATCCATCCATCTTCGGCATCATGACATCCAAAATGATCAGTGCGATGTCCTTCTCCTCATAAAAGATATCCATGGCTTCTTCACCATTACCGGCTTCCAGTACCTGGAAATTCTTCTTTGTCAGGAAATCCTTTACCAGCTTTCTCATGCGGCTCTCATCATCCACCACCAGGATTTTTAATGTATCCATTTGATCCCCTCCGTTTTTCTTCATTATTTTCCGAAACAGTTTTTACTTTTTATTTATACTGTTTTCCGAGTATTGTTAAAATCCACGACTGTTCAGCGCCTTTACAGCCACAGCGCAAAATCCGGGAAAATCGCCCTCAGCAACAGATTTTATCTTTCATATGGTTACTATAGCAGAGATTTATGTAAGATTTGTGAACATATGACAGAAAAATTATAAGTATTGCTGTTCACAACACCAAATAGCCGTTACTGTTCACTCCGTTCTCAGTAACGTAGCCAAAATTCATTCCAAATTGCCTGCGGCAATGGAATTTTGGCTTGTATGTCTCGGGATTTTGGCATATTCATGCCAAAACACCTCGCGGGATAATGGTAAGTGAACAGTAACAAGCAGTCTCAAATATAAAAATCTTCTTGACAAATTCTGTTTTTATTTCTATACTATTACTTAGTCGATATATCTTATATAATGAATGATATATCAATATTAAAAAGTGCTTTCGTCTCATCACCAGTGCTGTTTTATGAAAAAACAGCGTTGCAGACTCATTTTCAGGGCTTGTACTGGTTTCGACGGGGGCTTTGAAGTTGGGGAAGCCATCCGCAGACTCCCAGACTGCGTACCAACCGGGAAACTAAATATAAACGCAGACGAACAGTACGCGTTAGCAGCCTAATTGCTGCTCGTCAGCCCTGATGCACTCACACTTCAGGAATCTGACGTCGACCATGTGAGAAACCTTGCCGGGTAAGCTTTGCCCCGGTAGATGTATCATGAAGCTACTAAGGTTGTAAGCCTGTCGGTGGGCGTACATCCAAGGGAATGTTAAAACAGCGACTGTGATGGGAGATGCCTTAATGAATAGGCTTTCGGACGCGGGTTCAATTCCCGCCAGGTCCACTTGACCACGACAAAGCGAACCCTGACAAATTTTGTACAGTAATTGTATATAAGAATGTCGGAATGTTAGTTGTGTCGTTGGAACGGTAAACAAAAAAGAGGGTTTTTAGCCCTCTTTTTTTTGTGTCTGTTTCTCTTAATTGTAATGAGACAGCACTATTTAAGTATCCACAGTCTCAAAAAAATCCTCAAAAAACTTCTTTTTTTCAAAGCAGGGCTGGCACAGTTTGTATGGGTAGCCAAATGGCAGGTTCCTTCCGCAGACCATACACCTCCGTCTTTTCAATTTCTTTTCCCTGATCGTATCTGTCAGCTCTTTTGAGATTTCCTTTTTTCTCTTACGTATCAGATTCTTATCCCAGTTTTGTCTCCCCGGCATTCCAAAAAGACGGACGAAACTGTGGAACATGTCATATTTCTGATAAGCCATTTCTCCACCTCCGCAGCCCTGCCTGTCCCATGTTTGCAGTGGATGTCCAGCTGGTCTAAGGAAATGACAGACGGGATTCGTTCAAGGACTTTTTCCGGATCAATGTGCCTGGTCTGCCAGTTGAGGTAATCCGTATGTGTCAAAACACCGTCAGTATCAAGAAATATTACTTTCACGACCTTTTCCTCCTCTTTTGGACAGTATAGCATCTATCTGTTTTTCGTTCCAGTTTCTCTGGAAAATAATATCCCCACCGGGAACACAGTATCCTTTCTCATCAGATTCGACACAATGATGCAAAAAGTAAAAAGTTTCGCACAGGATAGGGTCATATTTTTTTCCGTTTTTGAACCGGAATCCTTCTACGGATCCTTCTCCGCGGAGAGGTAAGCCTTTTTCCCTCAGAACAAAGGAAGAAAGCAGGACATTATCCACTTCGATGTATTTGGACATGCCAGCTCCATCTCCTGTGTAGAAATCTGCCTCATGCCAGAAATCTCCTGTCTCAAAGAAATACGTATACTCCATGCCGGAAGACCATCTGAACCAGTCCACACCACAGAACACAAGCATTCTTCTACACAATGCTTTTTCACCAAATTTGCAAGGAATCGAAATGATCATACTTCCTCCTTTCTGTCACACCAACTACTTTTCACAATTTAACTACATTCTCTTCACAATCTCACCATTATTTTCCGTTATATTAATAGTCGTAAACAAGCAGGATTGCTTTTCATATACATTTTTTCTCCTTTTGGCTGGGATTTTCCCGGCTTTTTCTTTTGCAAATTTCCCTGCTCTCGCATCTGTAAGACGATGGTAATTGTTTTTTAGCCGCCACTCAGAGACATCTACCTGCCATCCCTCATACAACTCCATATATCTGCCAATCATGACAGCTTCTTCCTTTTCCCGTTTCCGGATATACTCCAGTGCTTTATTGAGATACGGGATACTGTTGGCATAGTCTACCGTCATTCCCCCACGTCGCCATCCGCCAATCTTATGATTCTGGATCGCATAGACCAGATATACAGAATTTAAAAATGTCAGATTCAGGTATTCGCCCGGCCGGATCTTCATGTTGGCAAAGGAATCCGCATCCTTCCAGTAATTATCCTTTTTGGCGGAAACGTAGTATTCTTTTTCTGTTTCCGTATGCACAATGCTCTCAAATACCGTGTAATAAGAATGCGTGTGGTCCATCGTGATCTGCTCTGCATCTGTATGGACATAGCCATAGGCTTTTGCAGCTGCAAGGATCTGTTCGGGCGACTTTCCTTTCACATCGATCTTTTCATATAGCTTGTTGTTTTTTACTGTCAGATAAGAAGTTATTTTACCAAGATACTCATTGGTCTTTTTCGTATCGTACCGGAACTGGGTCACCGTTGTATTTCCTTCCCTGACTACCTTTACCGGAACTTCCGTAACGGTCAGGCGGAACTTCTTTTCCGTAATAGTGTAAGTATCAATCGTATCTACCAGGTTAACCGGGACAACTCTCCTGTCGGGGATATGGGCATCGTGGGTACGGTTCCTTTCTCCTCTTCCGCGGTCATTGTTCCACGCATCATACCTTGTACTCCTTCCATTGTTCCAGATATTCCCAAGGCCGGCATCATCGCGCTCGATCTTTATCGTAGTGAGGATCATATCGCCTTTCATAAGAGGTGCATCTGTGCGCTCAACAATATCCGCAAAAGTTCCATACCGGTTGTCTTCCAGCCACCCGTCTGCCATGGAAAAGATCAGGTATGGGGACGGTGTTAATACATTGATCTTCTCCGGAACCTTTAATATCCTGCCATCATTCAATACCCCCTGCAGGATGCTGAATACAAAGTAACGGGAAGCAACCTCTTCCCGGGACTGGGCTTCTGCTTCTTCCAGGGAATCTTCCCTGGTTTCCGGCTTCAGATATACATTTTCATCTTTGATACGGACCTTCTCCTCATCCGTCCACCCCACGTACAGGTTCTCTCCATTCCGGATAAGGATACCGATCTGTTTCCCATGAAATTTCTTATAGGTATCCAAAACATTCGATACCATATCTGAGGCACCGCATAAGATATTGTTTTTACTGATCCGGATCACAGAGACAGATTTCGGTCCGGGAGCAAACCTTATCTGTTTTGCATTAACTTTCTTAACCGCCCGGACCCGATACTCCCATTCTGGATCAACAGGATTTTTGATCTCCATGGGACGGTAAGCTTCCATCGGTTCCCAATACTTCTTAGCGATCACTGTATGGGTGGTAAACTTATTCTTATTCTTGTCATACAGGTCACACAGTACAAGAAACTTTTCTCCATGGAAACCGGAATCCCGCTGTTTCTCAATATCCTCATGTGCAGTCAGCCAGGTCAGGTATCTGTTATAATCCGGATCAGTGTCATACTTTGGTTTTATTTTCCGCGGAAACAACTCCACAACGATCCAGTTAAACGCAATATTCCCAGAGCCTCTTTTGTAATAAGTATTTATTGATACAACATCTACCCACATGTTTTTTGTATCCAATGACTTTACGATATTTTTGACTATATATACTGCCGCGGATTCCCCGCTGTCGATATAATCAAGGTAATCCTTATCCTGTCTCCAGTCCAATGATCTCATCCTTTCTTTACTTTCATCAAGTATCCCGAAAACAAAGAATCCCGCATTCCTTAAACCAATAATGCCCGCTCCGAATACAGTTTCCGACCAGTGTCATATCAGAATATGCCACATTTCTTCCACCGCTTTGCATTTTTCTATTTTACAATATCAAAATATCCAATAATTCCAATATAGCCATCTTTTTTTAATGGAGTCCATAAGGT